>JACQQB010000102.1 GCA_016207225.1 Microcaldota archaeon
GAATAGTGCAGGAGACCTCCACAACAAAAACAGCTCAAAGCATAACAGGCCCGGAAGCGAGGGCTTTGACTCCAAATCCGGAGGCATGAGCAATGAAATGTTCAATATGATAGCTATTAATGCCAATGGCATCCATGAAGGCATAGCGATTGGCGGAGATAAATATCCCGGTTCTACAATGCTGGAGCATATCCTCAGGTATGAAAAAAATCCAAACATCAAATTCATGGTTGCACTCGGTGAATTAGGCGGAGATGAAGAGTACCTGATTACGGAAGCACTGAAACAAAAGAAAATAACCAAGCCACTAGTCATCTGGGTCACCGGAACATGTGCTAAAATGTTTCCGACTGAAGTGCAATTTGGCCATGCAGGGGCTAAATCCGGAAAAGAAAAGGAGTCTGCAGATTCCAAGAACAAAGGACTGAAAGAAGCAGGTGCAATAGTTCCTGATTCCTACGATAATCTTGGAGAAACCATAAAGAAAGTCTATAACGAGCTAAAATCAAAAGGCCAAATAGTTGAAAATGAGGCTGAACCACCAAAAATACCGGTAGACTATGCCAAGGCACTGGCTTCCGGGTCAATCCGAAAATCAACTAACTTTATTTCCACAATTTCGGATGACAGGGGAGAGGAAGTAACTTACGGTGGCATACCAATAAGCAAAATAATAGAGCAAAACTATTCATTAGGGGATGTAATCACCTTGCTGTGGTTCAGGAAGAAGCTTCCTGCATATGCAAGCAAATTCATCGAGCTGGTTCTGATGATTACGGCAGACCACGGGCCAGCAGTTTCAGGGGCTCATAACTCAATAATCGCCTCAAGGGCAGGGAAAGATCTCATCTCCTCACTATGCAGCGGGTTACTCACAATAGGCCCACGCTTCGGTGGTGCAATAGATGACGCGGCACGTCACTTCAAGTCAGCCCATGAAAGCGGAATGTCTCCCAACGAATTCGTTGAGGACATGAAGAAAAAAGGAATCCTAATTCCAGGCATAGGCCACAGGGTAAAATCATTGCAAAATCCTGACAAAAGAGTGGAACTGCTAAAAACATTCGCTAAAAAGAATTTCAAAAAGACAGGTTACCTGGACTTTGCGCTGGAAGTGGAAAAGATAACAACTTCCAAAAGATCCAACCTTATCCTAAATGTAGACGGATGCATCGGTGTCTTATTCCTAGACCTGTTTGCAACATGCGGAGAATTTAGCAAGGAAGAAATAGACCAAATAATAGAAGTCGGAGTACTCAACGGTCTCTTTGCACTTGGAAGAAGCATAGGAATGATCGGCCATTATCTGGACCAAAAGAGGCTAAAGGCTCCACTCTACAGGCATCCATATGATGATATACTGTATCTCTGATTAATACTCCATCAGCTCTTAACCCAGTTCAGAACTTCGTTTAAATCCTTCTCAATTCCATAGCGTTTAAAATAACTGAGAACATTCCTCACATCTCTTTCCAAAAACTCTTGGGCTTTAGGATGGTCCAAAAGTACACTCTGTCCTACATCTATAACATACGGAACATTCTCATGCATTAAAATATTAAATTCGCTCAAGTCTGAATGGACCAAGCTTTTACTGTAGAGTTTTTTTATATAGGATAAAATGGTCTCGCAATCCCTCTCTGCGTTTTCTGTTCCAATCTCATGCAAGGTGGAATCAGGAACACCATTTTCACCAAGAAATTCAAGAACCAGTATATTTTTATCAAACAAATATGCCTTTGGAACCGGAACTCCGGCTTCCTCACAAATATTCAGATTCCTAAACTCTTTCTGTACCCACGCATAGATCAATTCCCTTGGTATGTGCCTAACCCGCCTAAACCTTGAATCTCCAACAATGTAATCTCTCATTTTGAAAAAATATGTCGTCTCTATTCTGTAAATTTTAATCGTAAGGTATGTGTCCTCCGGAGTTGTAGCTCTATAAACATCTGCTTCCTTCCCAGTAGCCATAGGATAATCCAAACTCTTAATCACTTTTTTCCTTATTAAGTTAGAAATAGTCATCATTGTACTAAGATCAAAAACTCTGGATTCAATCTTCTTCTTTTCCTTTAGTGTCTTATCCTCTCTTTTGGGTCTTTTCTTTTTACTTCTTAAAGCCATCCTAATACCTTACTTCCAGAATCCTTTTCTTCTAAGCCATTCTGCTTGTAATTTCGTATATCTCCAGATTATGTCACCTTTTTTATCCCCTTCAACTGACCATGGCTTCACTATGACTGCATCTTCTTCCTTAACCCAAATATTCCTTTTAATCTTGCCCGGTATCCTGCACAGCCTTTCCTTTCCATCCAAGCAACTTACCATAACTCTACTGGCACCCATCATACCGACAACTGTACCCAGTATCTCCTCTTTCTTTGGTATCCTCATCTTTCCGAACTGTTCTTCTTCCATCTACTAACCTCTCACTGGTGCTCTAGCCCCGCACGCTTCACAAACAAGCATCCTTCTGCCTCTTTCAAGTTCTTGTAACTTCGTATCAGGCTTCTTGCATTCCTTACATATAACAAAAGTCTCACAGTAACTTTTAATTTTTTCATTCAATATCCTTTCATTGAATTTACTCTGCAATATCAATCTCTGACCTTCAATACTTATCGGAACTGCCAATTCCTTAGTCAAGTATTTAACTATCTCCTCCGGCTTTCTTCTAAGAGTTTGTGAAATGAAATCAAAATTCTTTAAAATCGTCTTACTCCCCTGGTTAAAACTCTCTACTAGGGGTATTTCAAACCTCTCATGCCTAAGCACTTTTTCAGGAAGAGATTTGTATCCCTTATCCAGCAGCTCTTCATAATTCTCCAATACCATAGACCATAATTATCCCAGTCAAACGTTAAAAAACTTCTCTTACAATTAATCTCACGATCAAGTCACAAAACCACATTTATTAAATTCTTTTCCTGATATTACATTGGTTTGAACATGTGCGGGATTGTTGGCTACATAGGAAACAAGCAAGCAGCTCCAATAATAGTTGATTGCATAGAGAAACTTCAGTACAGAGGCTATGATTCAGTAGGTGAGGCCACAATTCATGATGGCAAACTTCTAATAAAAAAAGATAAAGGCAAGTTGGATGAGGTAAATAAAAAGCTCAACTTAAGACAACTGGACGGAAATATTGCCATAGGTCACAGCAGATGGGCAACCCATGGCAAACCAGACGAAATAAACGCACATCCTCATACAGACTGCAAACAAGAAATAGCTCTAATCCACAATGGGATTATTGAAAATTTCTCATCAATCAAAAAAAGACTTATTGAAAAAGGCCATAGGTTCAAGTCTGAAAC
>JACQQB010000110.1 GCA_016207225.1 Microcaldota archaeon
ATGATTTTTTCTTTACTTAGTGAGGATATGGCTCCGGAGCATTGGCAGGTTATAGCCGATGAGATAGCTAAGGAGATAAAGAAAGGGACCAGGGGCATTGTGCTTATGCATGGTACAGATACTATGCACTATACTTCTGCTGCCTTATCTTTTATGCTTCAGAATTTGCCGATACCGGTGGTTTTGGTAGGAGCCCAGAGAAGCAGTGACAGGGGCTCTAGCGATAATCAGGTGAATTTAATTTGCTCATGCGTAGTTGCAAAGAGTGACATCGGTGAAGTTACGGTTTGTATGCATGCAAACATGAATGATGAGGTTTGCCATGTTCACAGGGGAACAAGAGTCAGGAAGATGCACACATCAAGAAGGGACGCTTTCCAGAGCATTAATTCTTTGCCGATAGCAAGTGTTGATTACAAGGAAAAAAAGCTAGAGATAATGGGTGAATATAAAAAAGTAAGTTCCAAAGGCTTTGAAACCAAGAGTAAGGTGAATGGCAATGTATGTTTGATTCATGTGCATCCTATAATCAAGCCTGAGTTCATAGATTCTTTGGGTAAACTTTATGATGGAGTTGTACTCTCGACTACTGGCATGGGGCATGTTCCTACAAACCCGTTCAATGACAAGTATTCCAAGACAGTTCTGCCGAGCTTAAAAAACTTGATAGAGAGTGACATACCCGTAGTTATTGCGCCTCAGGCCTTGTATGGCAGGCTTAACCTCAATGTTTATACTGCAGGGAGAATGCTTAATGAGATAGGCGTGATAGGCGACCAGTGTGATTGGCTGCCGGAAGTTGCTTTAGTGAAATTAATGTGGGCCCTGGGGCAGACAAAGGGCATTAAGAAAATAAGGGAACTGATGCTTACAAACGTTGCTAACGAGATAAGTGACAGGTCAGTGGTGATGCCTTGAAGTGTGGTTTGGAAATTCACCAGAGAATCAATACGAATAAGTTATTCTGTTCATGTCCTTCTGAAACCAAGGAGACTCCGGTAGTTCAAATAAAAAGAAAGCAGCATCCGGTTGTCAGTGAGTTAGGTAAGATGGATGTTGCAGTGGAATACGAGTATTTGAGAGATAGGGAGTTTACTTACGATGTTTACAGAGATTCTTCATGCCTGGTTGAGGCAGACTGCGAGCCCCCGCATGGAATGAATGAGCAAGCATTGGATATTGTTATTGGCATTTGCTTGTCATTAAAAGCCAGTATTGTGGATGAAGTGCAAGTGATGAGGAAGACTGTTATTGATGGCAGTAATACCAGTGGTTTTCAGAGGACTTCGGTGATAGGACTTAATGGATCTTTGGAAACATCAAAGGGGATTGTGGGAATTTCTTCTATTTGTTTGGAGGAGGAAAGCGCTGGGATAGTGAATGAGAAGGATGGGAAAGTTAATTATAGATTGGATAGATTGGGAATACCTTTGGTAGAGATCGCCACTGCCCCGGACATAGTGGACCAGGAGCATGCCCGGGAAGTTGCTGAGAAGATTGGCTTGGCTTTAAGAGCAACTGGAAAAGTCCAGAGAGGAATAGGAACCATAAGGCAGGATTTGAATGTTTCGATTGAGGGTGGAGCCAGAGTTGAGATAAAAGGAGCGCAGGAGCTGGACCTGATAGCCAAGTTAGTTGAGAATGAAGCGCTTAGGCAGAAAAAAATAATTGAGATTAATGAAGAGATAAAAAAAAGAAGTGCAAAAGTTTCCGATGGGATCGTAGATGTTACTGATGTTTTTAGTGCTACTTCATCGAAATTAATCCAGAAAACATTGGAGAAAACAGGGAAAGTTTTGGCCATAAAACTAGAAGGCTATGCTGGCTTATTAGGAAAAGAGTTATTACCAAACAGGAGGTATGGCACTGAGTTGAGCGATTATGCAAAAAGTGTCGGAGTTAAGGGAATAATCCACAGTGATGAGAATTTAGCAGTATATGGAATCGGGAAAGAAGTTGAAGAGATAAAAAAAATACTGAAGCTGGGAAAGAATGATTCTTTTGTTTTAGTTGCTGAAAATGGGGAGATGGCTAGAAAGGCACTGCAGAGAGTCGTTCAAAGAGCAAGAATGAGGGAAGTGCCTGAAGAGACCAGGAAGGCCTTGCCTGACGGAACTACAGCTTATCTTAGACCTTTGCCAGGAAGTGCCAGACTATACCCAGAAACAGATGTTAGGCCAGTAAGGATAACAAAAGACAGAGTCCAGGGAGTAAAGAAAAGCCTGCCAGAGGATTATGAGAAAAGGAAGGAAAAAATTCTCGGTATGCTGAATAAGGAATTGGCGGATAAAATAATAAAGTCCAAGAATTTGCGCTTGTTCGAGAGAGTAGTAAATGAATTGAGAGTAGAGCCAGTAGTTGTGGCTACTACTTTAGAGGAAACACTCGTGAGCTTAAGGCGTGAAGGCGTGAATATCGAGGGAATAAGCGAAAACAACATTTACGATCTGTTTACTGAATATGCTAATGGGTTGTTCGTTAAGGCGGCTATACCTGAGATTTTAGCTTCGTTAGCCAGAAATAAAAAGTCAGTAAAGGAGATAGTAAAGGAAGGAAATTTAGAGAGGATAGCTGGGAAAGAGTTAGAAAAGCTGATTAAAGAAGAGAATTTTGATTTTAG
>JACQQB010000111.1 GCA_016207225.1 Microcaldota archaeon
GGCCAGATAGCCGGACCCTTACTGGGTGGGTTCTTGTATGAGATCCACCATACATATGCATTCTATGGCTTGGCAATAGTGGTGTTTGCTTATTTTGTTGTTTTTGTTTTAGCAGCAGGTAAGAGACTTTAATAGAGTTAAACCTTGCAAACATCGCATTTTTCATGCGCCTCTATCCCTTTTGCAGCCATATAAACAGAAAGCAGTGCAATCAAACCTGAAAGAATGAAGAACTCATTCCTGTGTAAAACTAGGAAGGTTATTGTGCCAAGGCCAAGAAAGCTGAATAGAGTGGATAAACAAGCAAGGCAAACAACACTGCCGAACATGCCTGCGATAAAAGATGAGAATAGAGAGATTAAGCCTGTGCCTGCAGTGCCTGCCATCTTTTTTGTTTCGTGGATTTTTAGGAGCAGGTAAATCTGCATTGAGATGAGAATACCGAAAACGATGGAGAAGGAACCCATGCTGATTAAGGAGAGTATGTCCAGTCCGGTAATCTGGTAATAAAGTGCTTTTTCATTGAATCTGCCGACAGGAAGAAGGGTAAGAACCAGAAACATCCCTATTGCAGCAAATAGAGTAAGTAGAAGATATTTCTTTTCTGAATAAACTTTTTGGAAAGCATGAAGGATTGTTTTAATTTTCATGTTAGTAAGAACCTCTGGATTTCAATAGCCTCCGTAAGAGTAGCCAGTGTAGACTGGTGTTACTTCACATCTTGAGGAATATAAGTCTTCATTTGTTATCAGGTTATCCAGTTTTCCTTTGCAGATGAATACTGTAAGCTCGATGTTGCAGATGTTGAATGTTGTGTTAGCCTCTTCGCTATAATAATACCTGAATGGCAGTATCATTTGGGGGAACCCTTTTCCTCTAGCATCATCAGTATAGACAAGTTCTATGTCTGGAAAGTTGTTTCGTATATGAGGGCCTGAGCCGGATGTGTGTAAGCGATCACTTGCCTCCTGTAAACGTTCCTCTACGGTTTTTCCGTTTATTAGTTTAGGCTCTGGTGGTTCAGGAGGCGGTGGAGTAGTTTCTACAGGAGTTTGTATTGGAGCTGAGGCTGTGGCATTAACTTCTACGTCAGTCGTATTTTTTTGAGGTGTTATAGTATCGTTAGTGTCGTTTTGTGGTTGGGTTTGAAGTTCTGGAGCTGGTTCGGGTAATGAAGGAGGAGTTGGTTGAGAACTCGGCGTTGTGTTTTTTTGTATTGGGATGTTTGTCTGTACCTGCTGCTGTGTGCATCCTGCAACGAATAAGACTCCAATCAACAATAGTGTAGCTAACAGATATGATGAATTTTTCATAAGCATATGGAATTAGGTTTGTTTCGAGTGGTTAAAAAGTTTACCCTAGTTACCAATAAAGTTTTAAGCGCTGATTCGATAATTATTTCAATGCTACAAAGACTTAGGGGATATGCAACAACTACTAACATTCTCATTCTGGTTATCGTAATATCGTTTATTATACAAATATTGGTTGAGGAGTATACTGATGCATTTAAGTTTTCAATAGAGTACATAATTTTCGAACCATATAGGTTTTTTACTTCTGGCTTTCTCCATGGCAGCATACTTCATCTTTTTCTGAATATGTATGCGTTGTTTATTTTCGGTAATTTACTGGAAAAGGAAGCCGGAAATAAACAAATGCTGGTACTCTTTCTTTTGGGTAGCTTGGCTGGAACAGGTGGCCATATTCTATTGGGAGTTTTAGGAGTAGAGCCAATAAAAACCCTTATCGGTGCAAGTGATTCAATTTCCGCGATATTTGGAGCGTGTGTATTTTTGGCACTTTATAGGAATATTGAAGTATTTTTAATAAAGATGAAGGTCAGGACTGCTCTGATACTATTTCTGGTCTATAATTTATTGGGCATCCTGAGCATTTTTGCCCTTCAGGCTAACGTAGCGTATTCTACCCATATAAGTGCACTGATATTTGGCTATCTCTATGCAAGGTTTTTCATTAAGACGTCTGCACAAGAGAGAAGTATCTGATTAGAATAAGCATTAAATTTTTGGAGCCTCACGTGAGTAGGCGCGTAGAAGTGTTTTGCATGCCTCTATAAGGTTTAATTCCCCTCCCTTAAGCAGCCAGTTTCTTCTCTTTGCAATTTTTTCTATCAACTGCTCTGCATTCGACTTTTCCACCTTTATATCGAAGTAGCCTTCAAGCCATGCCCTAAGACGCTTGTCTGTTATGCATTTTTTAGCGAGTTTAACTCCGTAGTATTCATAGTCTTCCAGACCGTCAATGTTTACGGCAACTTTTTGGAGAAGTTCCTCCTTGGTTTCGTATTCTTGAAACATTCCGGGGGAATCCATGAGGAGTATGTCAGGATTTAAGCGTATCCACTGGATGTTTGTGGTGGTGCCTGCTACAGGGCTTGTGTGTGCTGCTTTTCTGCCTGCCAGCAGGTTTATGATGCTGCTTTTACCGACATTGGGATACCCAAATATGACTACCCGCGGCATTTTTTTGTTTTTTGCTATGATTGCGTTGATTATTTTCTGACGTTCTTTTTCCCTGTGTATTGCCTTGGAATTAATCGGCAGGTATTCGTTGTGGTCGAATGAGGCTAAGGCATCTGGGTCGAGAAGGTCTACCTTGTTTGCTATTTTTATTAATCGCTCCCTGCCTGCCCACCTTTCAAGGTCCCTGAGTCTTGTGCCTTGCAGGTCCCTGGCATCGAGTACTTCGATTACAATCTCGCATCTTCTCAGGAGTTCCCTGAAGGTCCTCCACCTGCTCCCGAGTGATTTGCCAAAGCTTATGCGCTTTTTGTATTTTGACATAAATTATTATGGATTAAGAGATTTATTAGGCTAGCCGCTGCTTTTATGGTGCCATTTCATCAACTAACGGCTGCTCTATCAGTTTTCTTATTGGTTTTAATGTCTCGCTTGCAACGTCTCTTAAGTTTACAGGTGTGCCTTCTGCTTTGGTTGCAGGCTTTTGGGGATATGATGCGAACCCAAGCACCCCAAAGTGGCGCGACGGCTCACAATCGAGGCCGACACCACGCCTGCGAACGTAGAAGACATTGCCCCAATCGCGGGCAGCAAGGCTTATTGTTTTATCAGCTCGCCATAAGTAACGTGCATCTGGACTGGTAAAAACTATTTCTTGGCCTGTTGGAATGCCAAACTTTCCATCAGTTGAGTACCAACCATTCTCTCTTGGATAATTTTCCACTAGGTTAAGGTTATTGTCATCTGGAATATGAATTACTCTTTCTTTGCTTATGTCTTTATGTATTTCAAAAGTAGGTTTGCCATCAGTATTGAAACCATGCTCAACCAAAAGTATGCAGTTTATTGCAGCCAAATAATATTCTGGAACCTTAAGCCTGTAGGTTATTCCTGTTCTGGGGTCTTCGTAAACTATATAACCATCTTTTGTTGCGTCTCTGAAGGAGACATCTGGCTGGACATTGACAAACAATGTTCCTGACCATGCAGGATATAGTCCTTCTCTTTTCCACGTGTCGGTTAAAAGCCTTCTGTCTAATTCCCTGTTTGGGGCAAGTGTAATGCCTTGTTTGTTTGCTTCCGAAACTGCTTGTTCAGCAGTAAAGCCTCGATTGTTTGCAAATCTTGCCAGAATCATAGTTTTTTGCGTATTTGGTATTGCCAATGTCATGTAATTCCACCTCTAGATCATTTGATTTATTAGAAGAGGCTTGCCAAAAGCAACAAGCTCTTGACTATGTGTTGTATGTTTGGAGTTATAAATAGAGCTTGGTTGGACAATGAGCGAATGGGCATTTGTCATGATTGAGGATCTGTGCGCCCGTCATTAGGTCTTTCTGCCAGAACACACAGATTTGAAGGATTTGGATTTTTAGAAACTAAGAGAAAGGGCTGAAAGTAAGAGCATGGAATTATACAAGGTGCAGAGGGAGAGACTCAAGAATGATGCTAGAATCTGATGATGTTGTTTATGTAGACAAGTAGGAAATTGTTTAGTCTTATCTGTTTTCACTATATTAAAGCTTTTTTAATCTAGTAAGAAGAATGCTTATATACTCCTGCAAACATAGTATTAGTATGGAAGAGCAGTTTAATAGGAAATATAAGAAAGTGCTGGAGATACTACCAGATGTTGCGGAATGTGCAAAGGGAAGATTGGTACTTGCTGGAGGCACAGCTCTTGCGTTGTTTTATCTTAAGCACCGCGTAAGCGTAGACTTGGACTTTGTTCTGGATAGAGGAGACGAAATAAAGATGAAAGAAGAGCTCAAGGGATGTCTCACAAAGAAGGGCTACCGCACAATAGCAGGTGCGTTCAGCAATCAGTTCGTAGTGCAGTTTGAGGATACGAGTATTAAAGTGGAAGTATTCAAACCAGATTGTAAAATAAGAAAAGTAGAGGAGCATGTTTTTGGAGGGGCTAGGATAAGGATTGCTTCTCTTGAGGACATTTTCAGGATGAAAATTGCAGCTTATCGGGAACGGAAGGAGGCCAGGGACTTGTTCGATGTATTCTGCATTCTTAAGTCAAAAGGCTCGGGATTTATCGAAATAGAGCGATTGCTCAGCACAGCAGGAAAGCCTAGAAACATTGAGGATATAGAAGCCATGGCAGTAAATCGGCAGGATGCAGTATTATTTCATGAGGTGGTATTTGATGCTTCTCCCTAAGCAGGCAGTTAGCTTTGCCCAGCTTCGCTCTGATGGATTGGACAAGTGGGAAATTCTTGGATTGTGTGCTGGTCTTAGGCTGTTTCCCACGCCTTTTAAGGGAATTTACTATGTACCTGTGGAAGAAGAGAGGAAAGGTGAATTTATTGAAAAGCCGCTTAAGGTTCTATCCCAGGCAGTGGCACTTTTTTTAGGAAACAAGGAGTTTTACTTCACATGCCGTACTGCTGAAGAGGCATTAGGCCTCAACTGGCAGCCCTCCGGTACTGTGCATATAGCAAACAGTAAGCTTTCCAGAAGAATAAACCTGAAGGTAAGGATTGATAAAAGTAGTGCAAAGAGTACCTGGCGCGCTAGGAAAGTGTCGAGACTGCTGTCATTTTATGGGAGTGAGATAGTGTTCCATAAAGGCGAAGTTTATGGTGCGAAAACCAAGCAGACGCCTTACGGACGATTTGCTCTCAGGTCACAGATAAAAAAAGATAGGGAAAGATTTGGGGAAAAATCGCATGACTAAGAATGTTTAGGAACAATTTAAGAATGAAGCTAGAGTTAGAGCCTTGACCAAGACTAAAGCAAGACTATAGTATTATACAGGATGCAGGGAGAGCAAGGCAAGAATGATGCTAGAGTCTGAGTGTTAGTTTATGTTAAAGCAGATAGTAATACTACTTGCGCATTCCAATGAACTTCTCGTATTCTTTATGGTCGCCAATAAAATAGAACATACGTAGTTTAGATTTTTCATTAGAGGTGAAACATACCCTATACTGGCCTATTTCATCTATAAAGAATTCCAAACCATACTTTCCATGCCTGAAACCGGAAGGAGGGAACGTCCTGTACTTTTCTCTTCGCTTCAAAAATCTTTTTTTAATCTCAGTAGGTAGTTTATCAAAATATGTGTACCATTCCTGATCGTATTCAAGTGTATACATTTGTTCGCCTTCAGTGAAGTAAGGAAATTAGGTGCTTTATAAACTCATTAAAAATCATAGAAGGTGTTTATATTTTGACTCAAACTCTTCATCAGTAATTTTTCTCCTGTTTCCTTCTCTTATATCTTTATCAAGTTTTTTCATGACTTTTATTGCTGCCTTATCCCTGAGTGGCTTTAGATTTAGCTCTTCGTGAACATCTTCCTCTATACGAGTTACAATGTCCCTGTACTTTAGAAGCTTTTCGTACTCTTCTTTGGTTATTTTGATGAATTCCATTGGTTTCCACCTTCCTGTAGAGTAGTTTAATGGATTTTGTTTTTAAATACCTATCGTAGCTTTACTTTTTCAGTTGTTAAACCTACTCTGTGTTGCTGCTGAATTTCATGTCCTATTTTTAATAAGAGCTGTGAAGGGGCGTGTGGCCCTGCTATTCTATCAGGACAGGTAAATAAAAGAAGAAAAGGGATTTATTGGTTTTGTTTTGCTGCTTCTATAAATTTTCTTATTGACTCAAGCGTTTCTTGTGCTACATTTCCTAGTTTTGCAAGCGCTCCTTCTGCCTCAGCTGCGAGTTTTTGCAAATCTGGCGCGAAGCCGAACACCCCAAAACGGATCGAAGGCCTGACACCGAGGACGACGTCCCGCCTGCCGTAGCCGTCGAAGTAGCCCCAGCTGCGGGGAGCAAGGGTTATTATGTTATCAGTTCGCCATAAGCGACGGGCATCTGGATTAGTTAACTCTGTTTGATTGCCTGTTGGAATACCGAATTTTCCATCAGTTAGGTACCAGCCACTCTCTGTCGGGTACTTTTGTACTAGTTCAAGTTTATTTTCATCAGGAATGTATATCTCTCTTGTTTTATTTCCTGTTTCATGGATTTCAAATGTAGGCTTTCCATTAACAAATCCGTGCTCAACTACAAGAATAGCATTTATGGCAGCCAGATAATCTTTTGGAACCTTAAGCCTGTAGAATGAGACACTTTTGTGCCTCAGGCATTGACTTAGTTGAAAGTGGGAGAATTAGTCCCTTGATGGGGCTCAGGTTAAGACTATAGTATTATACAAGATGCAGGGAGAGCAAGGCAAGAATTAAGCTAGAGTCTGAGAATCTGGTTGGAGATTCGGGATTGGTTGATTTTAACAGTTTAAACGCTTTAAACAGAAAATGTTTAAATAATACTATAACTAATGTGATAAATATACCTCTCAATAACGTAACACTTTTGATAAGTATATGTAGCAAAAACGTAGCTTTATAAATGTTGTTGGATAGATAATAGCATGGCCAGTATAGCAGAATTGTTTGAAGAATTTAATCCGTGGTGGAAGGGTTCTTATTCAACTAATCTTTCCAGAAGACCTGTTTTCAATAAAATAAAAAAGTTCATGCATGAGAAGCAAATAATAGTGTTGAATGGTTTAAGGCGCAGTGGAAAGACAAGCATAATGCGACTTCTTATACAAGACCTAATTTCTGAGGAAGAGGCAAAAAACATAATGTTCTTTTCTTTTGATGGTAACAAACTAAAATCCGAGTATTTGGAGAATGTTATAAAGGAATACGAAAGACTGATGGAGCCTAAAAAATACAAGTATATTTTTCTTGATGAGATCCAGTTTGTTGATGGCTGGGAATGGGTGATTAAAAGAC
>JACQQB010000109.1 GCA_016207225.1 Microcaldota archaeon
GACATTCACCTAAAATATCAAATGCAAAAGACGCAGGAAGAGGTATATGACCTTGCAGTAAGTGCAGTTGAATACGTAAAGTCACATGGCAGGAAATGCTTGTTCTCGCCAATGGACGCTAGCAGGACGGATTTAGACTACCTTACAAAAATCTGCAAGGGAGTGGAAGCGGCTAAAGTTGACACTATAAACATTCCTGACACTGTTGGTGTATGGCACCCCAGTGCCACAAGGCATGTATTCTCCAGTCTAAAGAAAAAGCTCAAGGTTCCACTGGATGTTCATTGCCATAATGATTTTGGCCTAGCAGTCGCAAACACATTAGCAGCAGTGGAAGGAGGGGCTTCACAAGTCCAGGTCTCTGTAAATGGAATGGGGGAAAGAGCAGGCAATGCAAGCTTAGAGCAGGTTGCAATGTCTCTTGAGGCTCTGTACAACATTAAAACCAATATCAGGACAGAATACTTAACAGAAGTTTCACAGCTTGTTGAGAAATACTCTGAAGTTGCCTTGCAAATCCATTATCCAATAGTTGGAAAGACTGCATTTGCACACGAGTCCGGAATACACACCCATGCAGTCCTAAGAAGAGGAGAGACTTTCGAGCCATTCGCCCCTGAAATGGTGGGCCAGAAAAGAAGAATAGTAATCGGCAAGCATTCTGGAAAAGCAAGTATACAGCAGTCGCTGAAAGACCTAGGCTATAACAATGTTCCACAAGATATCATTCTTGACATAACCAGAAAGATCAAGGAAACTGCCGAATCCAAGAAAAGAATCTATGATGAGGATATAGTTGCAATCGCGGAAGATATCCTTGGCAACATAAGCAAGAAAAAGCCAACTGTAATTCTTGAAGAAGTCAGCGTTATGACTGGGAACAGAATAACTGCAACAGCCAGCGTTGTGTTGAGATATGGCGATGAGACTATCCGTGGTGCAAGCCAAGGCGTAGGTCCGGTGCATGCAGCAGCAAGCGCAATCCAAACAGCAATAGGTCCAAGTTCCAGGATAAAACTCACTGAATATAACCTGAGGGCAATTACTGGCGGAACAGACGCTCTTGCAGATGTAACAATCAAGATTGAGGATGAGCAAAAGAATACATTCATTGCAAATGCCGTTAATGATGATATTGTAATGGCAAGCGTTGAGGCAATAATAAGGGCTATAAATCAAGCCGTAGCATATAAAGAAAGAAAAAAAACCTCAGCTGAAGGGGCTAAAAAATGAAGAGATTCACAATACCTGTGCTTTTTCTGATCATAGTGTATTCTATTGGGATTTTTGCATATCACAATTTAGAAGGCTGGAACTACATTGACAGCATTTATTTTGCCACAGCCACATTAACTACAGTTGGATTTGGTGATCTTCATCCAACCAGTGATATTAGTAAAATATTTACAGTAGTTTACATGTGGGTAGGAGTAGGATTGGGATTTTTTATCTTAACCTTACTTGCAGGCTATTACAAAGATGTCATTTCTAAAAAAGCAGAAAATATACTAAAAAAGGGAGAAAAAATACTTCATAATAATGAAAAATCCTAAGTTGCTCGAGAAACCTAATAAAATTTCAGGCTAACTGGGACATTAACCTTATCCACGGAAGGTGCACTTTCCAGTCTTCTGGTCCAGTCCCCGCGTGTCTCGACTTTAAATTTATACCCATTAGAGGCTAATACTCTGTTTATTTCATCCAATGTTGTCGTAGCAGTCTCACCCGGCTTGCCTATAAGTCCATAAAGTTCATCCGCAGCACGCGTGAGTTCCAGAGTTTCAGATGTGCTTGACTTTTTCTCATGAATTGCACTCTCAACCATCTTCATAAATGCATCTCGTGACCTGTCACTCATACTTATGCTACGCATAATCATACTTATCGCGCTCATTGTCTGTGTTGCCTTCTGTTCCTCAGGAGTTATCTTTTCAGCAGGTGCAATAGTTGCAGCTCTTTGTTCCGGTTTGCCAAAAGAAAGCGGATTAGTCAAGTAATCCCCAATTCTCTTCAAAAATATTCTTGCGTCTCTGGCATCAATCTCTTGACTACTCATTATGCTATGCATAAGTGATTCGAATATCTTTCCTTTTGTCAACCCTTCCTTTTGAGCACACAAGTCCAAGTTTCTGCTAAGTTGTTGAACTAATGCCTTACCTGCTGAACCTTCGCCTATTCCGATAGTCCCATTGGTAATGCCTTGGTTAATCTGGTTAGCTAATCGAGTAAATGCCTTGGCAGTTGGAGCGTCAAGTACTCCTCTTCCTTGTAAGTCCTGTATTTGCCTATACACTGGCGCCATCAGTTCTTTTCTTGCAGCTTCAGCCTGTGAGTTTAAGGCAAGTGGCATGCTTTACTTATACCCAGAAAAAGTTAAATATACTCTATCAACCGAACCACTGGTCCAGTTTTGACTGTGTGCCCTTCTCGTTTAATGCTTCCAATAATGCATTAACTGTGCCTTCTACCCTTTCAGTTGAGAAATCATGCTCCCTGCACAAGAAATCCATCATCTTGCTCTTGTCTGGTTTTTTAAACTCAAACGTACTATCAACTACAGGCGGCTCCAGGAAAAACTTTTCAACTTCAAGCACGTCTATTTCAAATTCATGATTGACTTTTTTTACTATTTCTTCCAAAGAATTTGTCTCCTTCACCAGTTTCAGTGCTTTCTTCGGTCCTATTCCCCTTATCCCTTTGTTGAAATCAGTGCCCGTAAGTATCCCGATCCAAATCAACTTTTTCATGTCCAGTCCAAGCTCTTTTAGCATTGCTTCAAGGTTTATCATTTCAGGCACAACATCAACGAAAATGTCCTTGCGCGGCAATTTTCTTTTCCCGCTTATTGTCAGGTTCCTTATCAGAATAGGTGAGCCAAATAACAATGAATCATAATCCTGCGAAGCGCAAGCATCCACCAAGCCTTTCCTTGCAAGGTATGCTGCCTCTGCCTCGCCTTCACTCGGGGCATCCAAATAAGGTATGCCCATCGTTTCAAGCAACTGTTTTGCTTCAGCTATCATTTCCTTGGTTAACCTTGTGCTTGCCTGGGCATAAACCCTTACTCCTTCCACATCTCCTTTCTCCAGGGCGTCTTTCCACATCTTCGCTGCTTCTTCCCTCACCTCAATTCTTTTTTCAATAGTTCTTCTTTTCATTTCAGGCGGCTTTCCATCAAAAATATAAACAGGCTTGATTCCTGCCTCAAGAAGCTTCGCAGTCCTGTAGAATAAACCGGACAAGTGGCTTGTAACTCTGCCCCTTCTATCCATCAATAAAGTGCCATCTCTCTGCCTAATTATCGAAAGAAACTGATAAAGAGCATTGTATGCATCAATCGCTACCGTTTTACCCGCAAGTCTGTCTAACGTGATCTCTTCCCTTTTTACTAAATCTCCCAGATCTACTCCCACTCACACACCTTTCTTCTTTTTCAGCACTACAATATCCCCGAAAGTCAGCTCTTTAGAGCCTTTCTCCTCTTTTCCTGCTTGCTCGTAAGTTATTTCTTCCAAGAGCTTAACTTCCAACTGCTTTTCCATTCTCCTTGCAAGCTGTTCGCTAGGTCTTGTAGACTCTTCCTCAATTCTGGCTATAAAAGACTCTTTTTCATTCAACATTTCTGCAAGAACGGTTCTTTCTATTTTCATCTTAAGCCTGGCATTCTTTACTATCTGACCATAGCCCGGAACTAAGTCCAGTTCTTTCTCAGCGCGCTTTTGAAAAACCCTTCTCCTCTCAGGCATTGGACCAGTGATTAACTTACCATGCTTTGAGCAGTCACTGCAGACGTTTAACTTAGCCCCCTCGACCATCACTCTATAGCCACTTTCACCGGTTCCGCAGATTTCGCACTCTTCCATAATATCAATTATAC
>JACQQB010000113.1 GCA_016207225.1 Microcaldota archaeon
CTATTGGATAATCTATCTTTGTAAATTCTGCATGCCCAAAATGCAATATCTTGTCTGCTTTGCATGCCTTAGCCTCTTCAATCGCAATATCACAGGCTCCATAGCATGGGCTAGAGGAAATAAACACTTCGTATCCTTTTTTCTCGTATTTTTTAGCAATTTTCAAAGCCTTAGACTTCAAGCCCTCAGGAAATTGCAGAAGAACTCGCATAGGTCATCAGTTCGGTTTATCTTGTATACTCTATATATGCCTGGCAATATTTAAAAAGATGGGATGGTGGACTAGCCTCTAAAAAACAACAACTACTCCTTCTCCAGCAATTGGGCCAACCTATTCAATATGGCCTTTTGCTCTGAGCTAGCCACCAGTTTCCTTACTTGCTCTATCACATCAGGATTTACGCTTATGCTATTTATTCCGAATTCTACCAACTTCTCAGTAAATTCTGGATATACACTGGGCGCCTGGCCACATAAAGAAGTAGTAACTCCATACTTTCTGCAAACTTTAATGACGTGCTGAATGGCATTAATCACGGCTGCATTTCTCTCGTCAAACACTTTAGCCATAGTTGCATTATCCCTGTCAATGCCTAAAATCAACTGGGTCAAGTCATTACTGCCTATCGATATGCCATCTATCCCTTCCTTGCAGAAATCCTCAATTAAGAAAACATTGCTTGGTACTTCTACCATTATCCACAACTTGAAGTCAATCGTATGATGCAAATCCACTTCTTCCAAAATGTCCTTAACTGCTCTCAGCTCACCTATTTTCCTGACAAAAGGAATCATAAGCCACAAATTCTTCAAGCCATAAACTTCCCTTACCTTCTTTATAGCCTCCAATTCCAGTTTGAAAACATCTGGATCCTCCATGTATCTTGCACAGCCCCTGTAGCCCATCATGGGGTTAGCTTCCAAAGGCTCATATTCTTCTCCACCCTTTAAGCTGCGGTATTCATTGGTCTTAAAATCAGTAGCTCTGTAGACCACAGGCCTTGGGTAAAATGCCTGGGCAATCGTTCTCAAGCCCTCCGCTAATTTATCTATGAACTCATTCTCTCTTCCTTCTTTTAGCATTTTCTTTGGGTGTTCACCTATCTCTGCAATCATGAATTCTGCTCTCAACAGGCCTACTCCATCAACATTCCTGGAAGAAACTCTTGAAGCCAAACTCGGCTCAGCCAGATTAACATAAATCTTCGTTCCGGTTATTACAGCTCCTTCACTGCTAACTACTGACTTATCCGCTTCTTTCCTTTGTTCTAACTCAACTATTCCTTCATAAACAATTCCATGGACTGCATCCACCGTTATTATCTGCCCATCCTTCAAGATATCCGTGGCTTTTTTAGTCCCAACAATACACGCAATACCGAGTTCACGGCTTACTATCGCTGCATGGGCAGTAGTGCCACCAGCATTCGTAACTACTGCTGCTGCCTTCCTCATTCCAACAACATAGTCCGGTGTTGTCATATCTGTAACTAAAACATCCCCTTTCTGTATCTTTGTCAATTCCTCTGGCGAGTAAATGATCTTTACAGGCCCGACTGCAGTTCCAGGGCTTGCGCCTAAACCACGCAACAAGATACTGGCCTTTTCAATAGCAATCCCGCCTTCCTTGCTGATTCCACCAATCTCTTTAACTTCAGCTTTAGTCTCTTCCTTTTTCTTTATCGTAGTTATAGCCCTGCTCTGGACAATGTAAATCCTCCCCTTCTCAACCGCCCATTCGAGGTCTTGCGGCATACCATAATGCTGCTCTATCTTTTTACCGTACTCTGCCACCTTTACTATTTCCTCATCCCTCAATTTCTGCTTCTCCTTCAAATCCTCTATAACATCAACGTGCTTATTCTCAACTCCTACTTTAGTGATCATCCAATCCTGCCTTGCAATGTCCTTGGAAACTATTTTCATAGTCTCCTTGCTTATCAGATATCTATCAGGTGTAACAGCTCCAGAAACCACTATCTCCCCCAAGCCATACGCTGCCTCTATCTCTATTTTCGTAGGGTCATTGGTTATCGAGTCAACCGTAAACATTACCCCGGCAGTCTCGCTCTGAATCATTTTCTGCACAACTGCTGCCAAACCTACTTTTAGATGGTCAAACCCCTTTTCCTGTCTGTAAAAAATGGCTCTTGCTTCAAACAAAGAAGCCCAGCATCTCCTTACTGCATCAACGACTGCTTCCGCACCCTTTATATTCAGGAATGTGGCCTGCTGCCCAGCAAACGATGCATCGGGCAAATCCTCGGCAGACGCAGAACTCCTTACTGCAACATAGACCTCCTGATCCCCTATCGGTAAAGTGGCACCGCACAGTCTGTTGTAGGATTCTATTATCTCCGCTTTTATTTCTCCTGGAATCGAGCCAGATTCAATTGCATTTTTAATTTCCTTTGATACATCCTGCAATCTTTTAGTATCACTAACATCCAAATTATTGGTCAATTCCTTTATCTTCTGGTCTATGCCGTTTGCATTTATGAATGAAAAATAAGCATCAGTAGTGGTAACGAAACCTGGCGGTACTGGTAGTTTTAGATTTGCCATCTCCCCTAAATTTGCCCCTTTTCCACCTGCTGTCGCTACATCCGTTTTACTAATCTCAGAAAACCACAGTACATTTTTCGTCATAATGTTATCTATTCGGTAAGTATTTATAGCTTATTGTCCTACTGGTCAATTTTCTAATATTTAACGAATCTTGTCTTCCTTCCTTCGACAACCCACTGGCCTTTAGAAAAAGAATCTATGATCATTGGCAAGCCCAAATGCTCCATTTCTAAAATCTTAACTCTAACCTCCTCAGCGGTTTTACATTTACTTATGTCAACGGCTTCCTGGTGAATTATCGGGCCGCCATCAGTGCTTTCATCCACAAAATGTATGGTATAGCCTGAAATCTTAACTCCATATTCGAAAGCATTCGTCTGTGCATGTGTAGTAGCTCCAAAAGCAGGCAGTAAAGATGGATGTATGTTTATTATTTTTCTAGCATAGTCATGCAAAAATTTCACGTCCTTTATCAGTTTCATGTAACCTGCTAAAACCACCAAATCGACCTTCAGTTCATCGAGCTTAGCCCTCAGAGCTCTGTCAAAATCCTCCCTAATGGAATAGCTCTTTAAATCAAATACAAAAAAGGGGACATTATGTTTTTTTGCTCTTTCTATTGCTGTTGCACTTGAATTATCTGTAATCAAAGCAGCAATTTCAGCATTTACTTTTCCGCTTTCAACTCCGTCGATTATTGATTGAAAATTAGTTCCTGCACCGCTTGCAAGGACTGCAATTCTCATCCTTCCTCTCATACGGGATTTATGGCCAAACTATTTAATATTAATGACGTCGGTCTCGGTTATTATCTTATCAACTTTGACATCATGCTTCTCCTCAACTATCTCTGGCAAAACCTGGAAATTGAAGGCCAAAGCAAGCTTCGGGCACTTTAACTTTGGCAAAAGCTTGTCATAGTAACCCAAACCATAACCTATCCTATTTCCTTTCAAATCAAAAGCTATTCCAGGGACAATGACTAACTGAATCTCTTCATATCCTGCCGGTCTAAGGAATTCTTTTTTAGGCTCTAAGATTCCATATGCACCAGGTGCCAACTCCTCCAAACTCCTGATTTCAGACAATTCAATTTCCTTTTTATCTA
>JACQQB010000112.1 GCA_016207225.1 Microcaldota archaeon
CAGTCACCGCAGTTCCCGGGCATAATGCTTGCGTGACTTCCAGCTCCATCTGGACATTCCCTACTAAATTTTTACAGGCACCAGCTTGCCTTTCCACAACATTCTGTGGCAGGTTGGAAGCACAGGAAATACCCCTGACATCCAGCAGATTACCACGTTTGACCAAATCCAACTTTTTAAGCTTTTTAACCGGCTCTGTCTCTACCAATATTTTTCCACCGCCTTTAGGGTACCAACCATACTGCTTAGATTCCACAGTAATTGAGTATCCGATTCCCCTCATGATTGGCAAGAAGACATTCTGAACATAATGGATCGTGGGTGACCAGGCCACATGCGTCCCACCGACTACGGTGAACCTAGACTTTCCCTTTGCAAATGCTAAAACTGGCAAAAGAGCCTGAAGGACAAGGGTTACAGAGCCAGCAGTCCCGATGTCCAGCTCAAAATCCATGGTCCTTATCTCGCTTGGCTTGAAAACCAGTTCCAAAGAACCCTTGGAAAGGCCGCTCACACTGGCATTTACCAGTCTAGCCAGCGACTCTATCCCGGTGATATGCTGTGCCTGAAGCCCGGGATTAGGCCTTCCAGCCCTTATGTTAAAAACCCTAACAGGTTTTCTAAGGATTGAAGCAAGGCTTATCGCACTTCTCAATACCTGGCCGCCTCCTTCACCAACAGCCAAGCTGTCTATCTCCACAATCTGCATAGTAAAAAAAGGGCATACTACTTTTATATTCATTTCACAATAATCCTACATGGTTCCAAGGGAAATAGCCGTAAGGCTCTCGATAACAGTTTTACTGGCATTCTCCTTATCCGCTCTCCTCCTGCTTGAAGATAAGGCACTAAGAGTCATAGCCTTCATAACAAGTCTTTTATTATTATTTGCTAGAGATATATCATTCATCATATTAGGTAAGTATGTTAACCCAAAGCAAAAATAGGCCAGCGCGAGTTGCGCTGGCAAGGCGACCAGTTTCTTGCCCGAAGGCAAAATAGAAAACGGAGCATTAAGCACAAATATTATTAACGTACCCAAATATAAACCTTTGCACTGCGTGATTTATTGAGTTCAGAAGAGAAAGAAAGGACATTGGAAGAGCTTAAAAAGCGAAAAGAAGACTTAATAGGCCAGATAAGGTCCATTAGGTCCTTGATAGCCAACAAAAGCATGGAAGTCAAAGCCCTGGATACTGTACTAGCTCAAAAGGACGGTAATCTACCCAGGTCCTACCAAATAAGGAAAGAGATAGAGCAGCTTGAGTTCAGGATAGCTACGGAAGCCACTTCCCTAAAGACTGAAAAGGCTCTAATCAAGGAACTACGGGAACTCGAAAGGCACTGCAAGCAGGCAGAGGAAATTGACAGGCTAAGAAGAACCAAGATGTCTGCCTTAAACGCGATAAGGAACGAGGAAAGTAAACTCGATGCAATCTCCAAAGAAATAGATGAAATCAACGCTGAAATGTCCGGCACATACCAAGAAATTTCCGATGAAAGGAGAGAGCAATACTACAAAGAAAAGGAAAAAAGAAAGAGACAAGAGAAGGATGATCGCATGAAGAAAGAACTTGACTCATATTCGAACAAGTTTGGCGGCCTAACTTTGGGAGACATCTGCATCATAAAAAAGAAAAATAGCTGATCCTATGGCTATTGTTAAAGGAATGCTGATTGATGTAGATTATATTACCAGAAATGGCAATGTAGTGATAAGGCTTGTACTTAAAAGAAAGAGATACTTCAGGCTTTATGATGACACTTTCTCACCCTACTTCTACCTGTATTCAGAAGACCTGGACAACACAGCCTCTGAATTCAAAAAATTCAAGACAATGGATAAAAACCGGGAAATAAAGGTAAAGGACATAGTGAAAGTAAACAAGGTTCTTAACGGCAAGGAAACAACCATACTGAAAGTCATCTGTTACCATCCCCAGCACGTTCCCATCCTAAGGGAAAAGGCAAAGGAACTTGGCGTGCCTTACGAGCATGACATACCCTTCGCACGCCGCTATATAGTTGACAAGGGCCTGGTACCGTTCTCCCTTCTTACAATGGAGGCTGAAAACAAGCACATAAAACGGATAATAAGCCAGGAAGAGACAAACAAGAAAATTAATTCGATGACCTTTGATATTGAAACCTACAACCCGCTGGGAAAACCACGGGAGGATAAAGACCCTGCCATAATGATCGGCTATGCGAATGGCGGAAGCGGAATCCTGACCTACGGGAAAATCAACCTTCCATACGTGACAAACTTCTCCAATGAAAAAGGAATGATAGAGGCATTTTCCAGGATGCTGAAGGAAAAGGATGTGGAAATGCTAATCGGCTATAACTCCACTACATTTGATTTGCCTTACCTGAATGCAAGGTCCAAGAAGGTCAATGCAAAATTTACCCTTGGCAGGGACGGGTCTACTTTCAAGGTTAAAAGGCGTGGAATGTACAACGTTGCCAAAATAACCGGCAGGATACACATGGACCTGTACCTGGTCGTACGCTTTCTAGGCGTAATCGGCATGCTAAAGACCTATAAGTACACGCTTCGCGATGTCTATGAAGAATTGATAGGAAAAGAGAAGACATCTGTCAAGAAAGTTGAAATCTACAAACTATGGGATGATGAGAGAGGAAAGGAAATTCTTGCAGACTACTGCAAGAACGATGCAGAGGCAACAAAGGAGCTTGCGGACAAAATACTGCCCGTAGAAATCGAGCTGAGTAAACTAGTCGGGGTTCCGCTATTCGATGTTTACGGTGGCTCGACTGGGAAGCTGGTTGAAATACTGCTTGTCAACAGGGCATTCAATGCCAACATGGTCGTTCCAAACAACCCGCATGAAGGCGAGGTCAAGAGCAGAAGTACGCACTTCATACAGGGTGCCTATGTAAAAATTCCCAACCCGGGAATCTATGACAACATAATGGTTTTCGATTTTCGTGGCCTGTACCCATCCATAATAGTATCCCATAACGTAGACCCCTTTACTTTGAACTGCCCGTGCTGCAATGAAAAAGAGGTACACACTGCACCCACTGGCGCTAAATTCTGCTCAAAGAAAAAAGGCATAACCCCAAACATGCTTGAAGAGCTTATAGACAAGAGAATAGGGATAAAAAAACAGCTTAAACAGATCAACAGGGACTCGGATCAGTACGTTTCCCTGGATGCGAGGCAGCAGGCTCTTAAAATCCTGAGCAACAGTGTCTATGGGATGTACGGCTACGCCAGGTCCAGGTGGTATTCCCTTGAATGCGGTGAAGCAGTAACTGCCTGGGGCAGGCACTATATCCAGGAAACAGCAAAAAAAGCAGAGGAAAACGGGTTTTCAGTTCTTTACATCGATACAGACAGCTTGTTCATCCAGCTTAACAACAAAACTAAGCAGGATGCACTTTCATTCATTAAGGAAATTAACACAACGCTTCCTGAGAGAATGGAGCTCGAGCTTGAGGATTTCTACACAAGAGGTGTATTCGTAAGCAAGAAGGGCGAGGAGCGGGGAGCCAAGAAAAAGTACGCCCTTCTAAGTGAGAAGGGAAACATAAAAATACGCGGTTTTGAGCTTGTGCGCAGGGACTGGTCCAAAATAGCAAAAGATACCCAGCTTCAGGTCCTTGAGGCAATACTGAAGGAAGGCAGCAAGGAGAAGGCGGTTGAAATAGTGAGGGACAAAATAAACGAGCTAAAGAGCGGCTCAGCGAAAATCGAGGACCTGGTAATCTATACGCAGCTGAAAAAAAACGTGGCAAACTACGATATAATGAGTCCGGAAGTTGCAGCTGCACAAAAGGCAATCAAGATCGGCATGGAACTGGAAGAAGGTTCTTTAATTGCCTATGTCATAACTAAAAAAGGAAAGAGCATATCAGATAAGGCGCAGCCCATCGAGTTGGCAAAGGACTATGATGCCCAATACTACATTGACCACCAAA
>JACQQB010000012.1 GCA_016207225.1 Microcaldota archaeon
CAGTATATACAGTACAAGTGCTATTATTATTGAATTCGCAATTTCTACCAGAATAACAAGGTGCCCACGAACAGGCTTTTTCTCATCTTCCATAAGTAATTTTATGCTTAGGATTATAAGCTTTTTTAGTATGTTGTTGATTAAATACACTAGTTTTTTAAGTATTGGGTTTCCAATATTTTCATGGTAATCATACAGACAAAAAAAATAACTAAGAAGTTTGGGAATATAACTGCAGTTAACGAGCTAGATTTAGAAATAGAGGAAGGGGAAATTTTTGGACTTTTAGGACCGAACGGTGCAGGAAAAACCACGTTGATAAGCATGTTATGTACGCTCCTGAAACCTACTGCTGGCTCTGCTACTGTAAATAGCTTTGACGTTTTTACACAACAATTAAAGGTTAGGAAGAGCATTGGCATAGTCTTTCAAGAACCGAGCGTAGATGACCTTTTAAGCGGCAGGGAGAATCTTGAGCTGCATGGAATGTTGTATGGGATGGATGCTAAAGAAAGAGAAAAAAAGATAGATGAGATGCTGAAGCTTGTTGACTTGGTGGATAGAGCAAATGACCCAGTAAGCACATATTCTGGTGGAATGAGAAGAAGGCTAGAAATAGCACGGGGTTTGATGCATAAACCAAAGATCCTTTTTCTTGATGAACCCACATTAGGTCTGGATCCTGCAAGCAGAAAGAACATATGGGATTACATAAAATCATTGGCAAAAGAAAAGAGTACGACAATGGTTTTAACAACGCATTACATGGAAGAAGCGGACATGCTGTGCAATAGGATAGGGATAATAAGCAGTGGAAAAATAATCGCACTTGGCACGCCGGCAGAACTCAAGAGGAAAGTCGGTGAGGACATAGTTAGGATTAAGGGGACCACAGACCTTGAAAAACTAAAGAGATATAAGTTTGTTAAGAAGGTTGAGGTGGATGGGGAATACACAGAGTTGATTTTGGATAATGCAGCTGAGAATTTACAAACATTGCTTGCTGCCTGCAGTAAATTGGATTCGGTCGAAGTCAGGGCAGTTACATTGAATGATGTTTTCTTACATTATACTGGGAAGGAGATACATGATGAGGAAGAAGGGGAAGGCTCTTGGTTTGAGCGTGTTATGCGTGTAGGTGGTACGCGTGCTTGAATTGAATGCTGTCTATGCAATATGGCTTAGAGAGATTAAAGTTTACTTGAGAGAGAAGGAGAGAGTAATCTCTTCAATAGTCTCACCTATTTTATGGCTTTTTGTATTCGGCAGTGGCATAGGGGAAACGACTTATCCGGGAACCTCCAATTACCAGGCATTCATTCTGCCAGGAATACTAGTAATGTCCGTGTTATTTGTTTCAGTCTTCTATGGTCTTTACATAATCTGGGACAGGAGATTAGATTTCCTTAAGGAAGTTCTGGTAGCACCTGTTTCAAGGGCAAGCATCTTTCTAGGAAAGGTCCTTGGAGGTGTTAGCGATGCGATGCTTCAAGCAGTAATTTTGCTTGTAATCGGCACTTTGTTGATTATTCCATTGGAGCCCATCAGGATCCTTTACATCCTGCTTATCCTAACGTTGATTTCATTTTCAACTGCTAGCATGGGCCTGGTATTAGGTGCGAATATGCGTAGCCAGGAAGGCTTTATTCTGATAATAAATTTTGTGATGTGGCCCATGTTCTTCTTTAGTGGTGCGCTGTTCCCAATTTCCAACTTGCCAGAGGTAATAAGGCCAATAAGTACAGTGGATCCACTGACGTATGCAGTAGATGCCTTAAGAACTATATTCTTTGGCACAGGTGCATTCCCGTTTT
Organism: Microcaldota archaeon; assembly: GCA_016207225.1. Lineage (GTDB taxonomy): Archaea > Micrarchaeota > Micrarchaeia > Burarchaeales > JACQQB01 > JACQQB01. The sequence continues at coordinate 1,815 of JACQQB010000012.1, forward strand.
ATATTGACATTGTAGTGCTCCTTGCATTTGCAGCTGTTACTGCTATTCTAGGTGTTATAAGTTTCGGTAATTTACAGCAGGCGAAGTAATGTATGTGTATGACACCCTTTCGCGTAAGAAGATAAAGTTTAAGTCGATTAGAAAAAACGTAGTGTATTTTTATACCTGTGGCCCTAGCGTTTATTCAACACCGCATTTGGGAAATTTTAGAACCTATGTTTTTGAGGATGTGGTAAAGCGTACTCTCAAGTTCCTAGGCTATGAAGTCAGGCATGTGATGAATATAACAGACATAGAAGACAAGGCTGTCAGGGCCGCTAAGGGGAATTTAAAAAAGCTATTGAAGATCACACAAAATAATACTAAAGTTTTCATAAGAAACTCTAACGAACTTGGGATATTGCCTCCGGATATCAGACCGAAAGCAACACGGCATATTAAGCAGATGGTAAAGCTGATAAAACAGCTTTTGAAGAATAAAATGGCGTATAAGGATGAGAAAGGAAATGTATTTTTTGATGTATCCAGTTTTTCCGGATACGGTAGACTTTCTGGGACTAGATTCAAAAGAGAGTTGGGTGGAAGAGTTTACAAGGATGATTATTATCAGTTCGAAGCTGGTGATTTCTTACTGTGGAAAGCGTGGAAGAAAGGAGATGGAGATATCTATTGGAAAACTGAGCTAGGCAAGGGAAGGCCTGGCTGGCATATAGAGTGCAGTGCAATGAGCATGTATTATCTGGGTGAACAGTTCGATATACACATGGGCGGCATAGACAACGTATTCTCACATCATGAAAATGAAATAGCGCAAAGCGAAAGTGTGACTGGCAGTAAATTGGCCAATTATTGGATACATGTTAGGCATTTACTAATAGAGGGTAAAAAGATGAGCAAGTCACTTGGTAATTTCTACACTGTTGAGGACATACATAGAATGGGCTATAGGTTTGATGCAATTAGATTTACCTTAATGGGAGAGCATTACAGAAAAAGACTTAATTTTACGTTTAAGGGATTGGAAGAATGTGCCCAGGAGTTAAAATACTGCAAAGCTCGCTTTTCGGCATTAAAGCGTGGAAGATTTTGGAAAGAAAACCCAGTTGCGGATAAACGAGGAACTGATGCACTTTTAGAGTTTAAAAAATATTTGGAGAATGATTTGGACATAAGCAATGCCATTGGAGTTTTTTGCTCTTATTTAAGAAAAGTTGAGGAATTTATAAAGAAAAAGCAGTTTGGGGATAGAAACGCCAAGAGAGCATGTGAAGTTGTAGAGAAAATGGATTCGGTCATGGGCCTGATAGAGGAATGTTAAAGAATTATCATAGTAGATTCAGTTTTTTAGCATCTTTTTCTGACATTTCAACAACAACTCTGACATAATTATCTAATGAAGAAGCATTTGCATCCATACTGTCTCCCTGGTTTACATCATCATTCTCAATTGAGTAGTAACGAGTTACATGGCCAACATAAGGACCGGGTAAACTCATTATACACCTTGCTTTACTTGATTGCTTAACCCTCGGACCATGCGGAATTTTGGTTTTGGCATGAGGAAGCTGGTAATCCAGGATGTTGGAGTAACGAAATTCTGGAATCGCTATTATCCTCTTTTCTGGAACTTTTACGATTATTTCTTTATCAATATATCGAGAATGATGTAGCCCTGCAATTTCTTTTCCTTCGTACTCTGGATCATGTATCCTTATTCCCTTAGTAACCATCTTAAAATCAGTATTTGTCAACCCAGCAACTGCTAGAGCGATGTTCTTTTTCCCTTGATATTTTTTCGGTACAGAGAAAACCATCCTTTGATAACCATCATAATCGTAGATTACCTTAGAATCGAATGGTTTGTCAGGGGCTTCGTAGGCAATTACCAAGTCTACTAGAAATGAGGAGAAGTTAATGCCAATATACAGGTCTGAATTGAGTAAATAATCAATTACTTCATTACTAACAAGTTTAAGGCTAGTTTCGTGTTCTGTGTTAAATCTTTCAATTCTTTGATAAATTTCAGTAAACGAGAGGCGTTCAGTTTTATGGGTTTTGCTCAGTATCCCTACAATTTTTGTAGTTCCTTTGAAGTCAAAACTCATCGCTACAAGGATATCCTCAGTTTTACATGCTATAGCCATTACACCGCCTGATTCCTAGGATAAATATCGGAAGTAAAGTTATTATAGCCTGTATAGGCATATTATTCGGTAGTATGGTAAAGATACGAAGATTTTTAGTATTGTTAATCAGTGTTTTGGCTATTTTGCTAGTTTTCTATGTTTTATTCTCAAAAATACCATATTATTGGATATTTATTGGTGCTAATTTCATCTTTCTTTATTCTGGAGTTGTTTATTTGTTAAGTTATTGGGAAAGAGGGGGTACCAAGGACCCTGTCCCAAAAATTTTCCCTGAAGTCAGTGTGATAATACCTTGTTACAATAGCAGCAAAACAATCGTTCAATGTGTAAATGCAGTCAGGAGCATGGAATATCCTAAGAAATTTCAGATTATAGTTGTAGATGATGGCAGTAGTGATAGCAGCATTGAGATGATAGCAGGGATTCAGGATGTTCAGATAATACAGAAAGAGAAAAATGAAGGCAAGGCAAGCGCAATGAATTATGCCTTGAAATTTGCTAAAGGAGAGTTGGTAGCTTGCATAGATTCAGACACTTATCCTTCTGAGGATTCTTTGCTCAAGTTAGTGGGTTATTTTGAGGATAAGAAAGTCGGGGCTGCTACCGCCTTGATTTGCGTGAATAAGCCAAAGAACTTGCTGCAAAGACTGCAGGAGATAGAATATTACGTGGCTTTTGGTTTTTGGCACAAGGCTTTGTCATTGTTGGATGCCCTGATAGTTACTCCTGGTCCGATGAGTGTATTTAGAAAGGAGGTCTTAGTCAAGCTTGGAGGCTATGACGAGAAGAACATTACGGAGGATATGGAGATAGCCTTGAGATTACAGAGCAATGGTTACAAGATAGCTTGCTGCGTTAACACAAAGGTTTATACTGAAGTACCTGATACTCTTGAGAAGTATTTCAGGCAGAGAATTCGCTGGTACAGGGGCAAGATTTTCAATGGTGCGAAATACTCATTCATGATGTTTAACCCTAAGTTCAAGGATTTTGGGATGTTTGTGTTTCCAGTCACTTTCATTGTTGAGATATTTGGGGTAATTGTAGCAGCGAGGGTATTTGCTCTTTACTTCAATGAGATTTACATAGCAATTTCAAAAGCATTGTCGTGGCTTTATGTAAGCAGCACTCCCCCGATAGACCTCGCGTTAGATGCATTTACAGTCAATTCATCATTTTATTTTGTTACGGTTTCGCTTTTGTTATGGCTTTACATAGTAGCAACGAGTTTCAAATTTGCAAAGGAGAGGATAACCTTGGTTAGATTGCCAGTATTGGCCATATTCCTTTTCTTTTATTATCTGCTGATTTCTGTCTCTTATTTCCTAAGTGCCTTGCATGAGATAAATGGAAGTGAATATAAATGGTAAGTCTGTATGTGAAGGCAGGTGTGATAACACTCGCGATTTTCTTATTGGGCATGTTCATAGTTAAGTATGTGGATGATCAGCGCTTAGGAAAGATTAATGAGGAGGTTAGACAGGTAATAGAGAGTAGTGAGTCTACTAAGTTGCTATTTCTTTATTTGCAAACAGAGCAGAGCGTGAATAAGTCTGTAATCTGTCCGGTTCTGGAGCAGAGGACTAAAGCCCAGGTGGAGAAGGCTTATGTTTTGGTGTCAAAATTGCAAGAATACGGGGATGCCAATGTCGTGGCAAATTACGATGAAGTAAAAACAAGGTACATATTGGCTAACACGGAGTTATGGCTTTATGTACTCCAATCCAAAAAGTTATGCGACACTAGTTATATTACACCTGTTCTGTTTTTCTATTCGGACAAGGTCTATTGCCAGGAATGCATAGTGCAGGGAGAGATCTTAGATAAAGTTATATCACAATGTAAAGATGTCCGGGTTTTTGCATTCCCGTATGATTTGGATGTTGGCATTCTGGATTTGATAAAGGCAAGGTATAATGTGACTAAAGTCCCTATGATAGTAATTAATGAGAGGCAACTCACAGGCTTACAAAGTGAGAGCAGTATTAAGGAAGAACTCAACTGCTAGTTTTTAGGTCAATAAACTCTCTTAGTACAACCGTAGCGTAGCTACCTGCTTGCAAACTAAATGAAAGGATTAACTCCTCATCGACTTTGTAATTAAAATCTTTTAGTGGAGTAAGTAATGTCCTGAAGGATCCTTTTGAACTTATCTCTGGCAGAGATTTTATCTTGAACATTTCTTTGTCTATTGCTTCTTTTTCAAAAAGTTCTTTTTCTACTTCATTTAAAGAACTTTCATAGCCGATTAGTTTCCCAACTAGAAACCCTTTCTTGGTTTTTTTCTCCAAATCGGGAAACCCGTAATCGTTTAAAGCGCATGTATATTCTCCTTCCTCAGGTTTCAGGTTCCCAGTGCTTATTCTTTTGCTCAGTAGCACATTGAAGATATAGCTCTGGTATGCATGGACAAACATCAGTAATAGCCCGCGCGGTAATTTTCTTAGTGAATTTACAAAGTCATTTGGATTTTTTGCCAGATGATTCAGAATAATTTTTTCATATTTCAGATGCCTTGGGAAGTCTTTCAGGGCTTTCGAGTAGTCTAGGTCACTGGCCAGCTCTTTTCTTGCAATTACAGCATCTTCATTTTCTTCATTATTAGTGAAGGTTAGGTAATTTAGGACAGCGCCTTTGAAATTCCCAACAAGTATTTCCCTCCCTACAAGATGCGTATTTTTCCTTACACTTCCGAACCTTTGTTCGCCAAAGTAATTTGGCGTAACTCCATTTAGCTC
>JACQQB010000126.1 GCA_016207225.1 Microcaldota archaeon
GTCCTAAACTCTAAAAAAATAAAGAAAACTGGAACGATAGGGGTAATAACCGCTGGAACTTCCGACATCTCTGTAGCTGAAGAGGCATGCATAACTGCCCAGCTGATGGGTTGTGATGTAGTCAAGGCATACGATGTTGGTGCAGCTGGCCTGCACCGTCTCTTCAAGCCACTCCAGAAGATCATAAAGAAAGCCGATGTGATAATCGTTGCGGCTGGAAGGGAAGGTACTCTACCTACCATTGTCTCTGGCTTGGTGAATGTACCTGTAATAGGCTTACCGATATCTACTGGATATGGCTACGGGGCTAAGGGAGAGGCCGCGTTGAAATCAATGCTGCAAAGCTGCTCATTCCTTACTGTAGTAAACATAGATAACGGTGTAGGCGCAGGTGCTTGCGCAGCAAGGATAAGCAAACGCATAAGGTCAAACAATGAAGATTAAAGATCTAGTTGATTTAACAAGGCCGGAACACGCATTAATGCTAGCAATAGCAGTGATAATAGGTGAAATAATAACCTTCCAGGGGTTACCGCCTTTGGATCTAATCCTGCTGAGCATTCTACCTCCAATCTTCATTCAATTCGGTTCATTCTCCCTGAATGATTTTCTGGATGTTGAGAGTGATAAACTGAACAAGCGCTTAGACAGGCCTTTAGTACGCGGGGAAATAAAACCAGAAACAGCACTCTATGTAGCGATCATTTCATTCATCTCCGGAAATCTATTCGCATATTTTATAAATCCAACATGCCTGCTCATCTCCATCGTTTTTTCCATCCTTGCAATTCTCTATAACTACAAGTTAAAGGACATCGCTTTGCTTGGAAATGCTTATATCGCTTCAACAATGGCCATACCGTTTATTTTTGGCAACTTTGTCGTATCAAAAGAGCTCACAACCTTGACAATAATCCTAGGTGCCATCGCTTTTATCGCAGGCTTGGCCAGAGAAATAATAAAATCAATCCAGGATATGGAAGGAGACATAATTGCCAGGAAATCAAAAACATTGCCGGTTATAGTCGGACCTAGAAACTCAGCGTATCTGGCAATTCTACTCTACATAGGCCTAATAAAAATGAGCTTGGTTCCATATCTATTCAACTATCTTTCTTATTCCATCCTTTCAATTCTCCTTCTTGTGCTTGCTGACTTACTCATACTTGTGATCTGCATTAAAGTTCTATCCCAAACTAAAGAGGCTTTTAGGTTTGCCAGGAGTTATAGTTTGATTGCATTATTTCTGGGCTTATTAAGCTACTTAGTAGCGGTTTTTAAAATTTAGCCCCGTAATATTCGTATGGAAGTAATAACCAAAACCGACTTATCCTTGCCTCTGTATGCAAGAGGAAAAGTCAGGGATACTTATGATTTGGGTGATAAGCTCCTCATGATCACCACTGACAGGCTAAGTGCTTTTGATGTCGTGTTTCCGAATGGGATACCATACAAGGGCATAGTATTGAATGAAATCTCCAACTTCTGGTTCAAGTTTACTGCCAACATCGTGCCAAATCATCTTCTGATGAAGCAAGACCTGGACAGCTCGCTCAAACAGTATGAAAACGTAGTCAAACGAAGGTATATTCTTGTCAAGAAGGCAAAGCCACTGGCAATAGAATGCGTAGTCCGGGGTTATCTGTCAGGCTCAGGCTGGAAGGAATACAAGGAAAACAAGACAGTCTGCGGCATTAAGCTGCCTGACGGCCTAAAGGAATCAGACCAGTTGCCAGAGCCAATCTTTACTCCTGCCACAAAGGCTCAAAGCGGTCATGATATCAACATCTCACATGAAGAGGCGATGAAAATAGTCGGAAGGGACAATTTTGAAAAAGTTATGGAATACTCTATTAAAATCTACGATGCAGCTTCCAAGCATGCGAACGAGAAGGGTATCCTGATTGCAGATACTAAATTTGAATTTGGCATTTTTGATGATGAAATAATTCTTATTGATGAAGTCTTAACCCCCGATTCTTCAAGATTCTGGCCTAAGGATGTTTATCAGCCAGGAAGGCCACAGAAAAGCTTTGACAAGCAGTTTGTCAGGGATTACTTGGAGAGATTAAACTGGAATAAGCAGCCTCCTGCCCCAAAACTACCTGAGGATATAGTGAAAGGAACGACTGAAAGGTACATTGAGGCATATGAAAGGCTGACTGGGGATAAGTTTGTGAGGTAATTCTATGGTTGAAGTCCTGATAATTTCCGGAAGCGAGAGTGACAAGCCGATAGCCGAGAAGGCAATCGAAATTCTTAATGAATTTAAGGTAAGCAACGAGTTTGTTGTTGCAAGCGCACATAGAAACCCTGAAAAACTGGAAAGCATAATCTCGAAGACAGATGCAAAAGTCTTCATTGCCATAGCTGGCCTATCAGCAGCATTGCCAGGCGTTGTAGCTTCAAAAACAACCAAGCCAGTAATAGGCGTACCTGTAAATGTTAAACTTGAAGGGTTGGATGCCTTGCTAAGCACGATGCAAATACCTCCTGGCATACCTGTAGCCACTGTCGGTATAGATAACGGAAAAAATGCAGGCTTACTGGCAATTCAAATTCTGGCTTTAAGCAATGAAAGACTGGCTAAAGAATTAGTTTCCTTTAGGCAGAAAATGAAAAAATAACCCTACCTTTGCTCTTTACACATCTTTTTATTTGTCATATGTCATATATTCTAAGGTGTATGTGTGGGTAACGGGGCCTATAGGCAAAAACCAGAGATAATAAGGATTACTCCGGGCGAAACATTCTCTCCAGATGCCTTAAGGAGACTTGAAAGCGTCCCTGGGATAGGTGTACGCGACAAAGTAATCTCTTATTATAATAGGGTAAACCTCAGTCAAGGAGGAACAATAAAAAGACCAAGGCAGGAATATGAAAGGGCAATGATCGAAGGCCGGCCATGTACAATTGCTGAACGTTTGGAATATCTTAACAATGCTTTAACCCCTGAACTTATTCTGAAAGCACTTACTGGCCAAGGAAATGAGAGGCAGGATGCACTGCGTCTGATTGCGGCTATAATCCTGCGCACTTGTAAAACAAAAAAAGAAGGAGAGCCTTTCGGATTACAATTTATAGATTTTGCAGTTCGTAATAATCTGATTTCTGAGAGCTTTAAACAAAGATTAACTACCATACTTTTTTTACCAGGTTTAGAAGATGCAATGATACGTCACCCATTAGCAAGGGATATTAGATACGAGAATCGCAGCTATTCTTCAGAAGAAGCAATAAACACTTTTTTTAGGGGTGTATTCAGCAAAGAGACTGTAAGCTTGCTTGTAAACAGCCTGACTCCGGCAGGCTCATACAATAACTGGCGTGAAAACCCTAATTTAGGCACCTTCACACTTCTTGTGGGTGACACTCTGCTAACTATTGCTATTTTTGCCAAGCCAATAGCAGCGGCTGGGAAAGCAGGTTTTGTGGCAACTAAAGAAATTGCAGTGGCCTGTAACCTGGTTATAGTTGATAGAGTCATGGCTGCTGCAGAAAGAAGTACACAGGCTGTAGCAAGGGTATTTAAACCGCTTGAAGAAATAGCGACCACTATCAATACTATTAAAGGTGGAAAAGAAACATTAGCTGCGATTAAAACTGCATTTGCAAGTGCCAAGGAATGGAAGGGCTTTGCTCTGGCAGGTTTTTCAGCCTTATTGAAAGGCGGCTGGTTTGCTACAAAGACTACACTTAAAACCGGCTTTATGGTATGGCTTTACTCTCCAGAATTGCAAAATCTGTACAATGTTCTAACAAATCCGGATGCGACTGCAAAACAAAGGGAAGAGGCAGTTTCCAGGTTTAAAGGCGCAATGGGACTATATGAACTTGGCTTCGGTCTATTCAACAAAGCATTGTCTGCAGGGAATCAAAAATATCAGGATTTTATACGGTCTATTTACCAGCGTGTCATTGGAGATAGAATAATAGCTGCAAAGTTCACGGAATACCTTAAGCAGTATATGACAGGCACAATAACAGTAGCAGTCGTATTAAATAAGCTTGAAGGATTGTTAGGTATAAAGTTCGGTCCTGATCAAGTAAAATTTATTTCAGAAACTCTTACCAGAGCTAAAGAAAGGTCTGGAACAACTTTAGATACAGTATATGCTTATTTCAAAGGTAAAGCAACCAAGGAACAGCTTGAGACTTCATTGGGGTTTAAGGGCATTGCAACATTACCTTATACAGTTGGAGGTGCGTTGGGTCTATCCTGGCTTATAAATAGCCTAGCAGAAACTAAAGACAAAGCAACTACGGAGGCAATAAGGTCTGATGATATTGAAGGATTCATGCAAAGAACATGTGAAAATGCAATGAGAGAACGACAAACACAATTAACCGTAACCACTCCCAGGCCGCCTGGGTTATAATAATGACCTATGGGCATACTCAATCTTTATATATTCTCAACGTCCTAATTAAATAAATTTTAGGTGTTTCTAATGGGTGAAGTAGAAGTTCGTGGGCCTCTCGCAATAACTGATAGGTCCCAAAGAGAATTTAGGGAACTATACAGGGAAACGGTATATCTAGGAAATCAATATCAAAAAGGAATCATAAATGCAGAAAGGTACCAGCAATTAATGAATGAAGCATGGAAAAAAGTGGGTCTAGGCACTATTGCAGAAAGTCAAAGTATACAATTTGCAAGAGCAATGGCAAAACATACTGAGCTTAGAGCAGCAACTATGGAATTTTCCCGATTCTTAAGACAATTTAAGTTAGATAGCGGTACTATCAATCACCTTAGCGAGGAATTAATGGGGGGAAGATTTCAAGAAGGTCAACAATTTTTTAATGCTCGTAGATTTAGACAATATCTCGAAGTTTTAAAAATAAACCCGCAGAAAATAGATGAAATTGCCAAAGCACTACCACGTGCAGGTGATTTATTTATTAAGATCGGAAGAATTGCTCGTGAATATTATAAACTTCTAATACCCGGCGCTATTTTTCGGGATGTTAACGTGATTAACACTATCCTGCACCAAGCTACTCCAGTCACTGCTGCGGAAGTTGCGGTTGCTGAAAAAGAAGCTGCTAGGATCTGCTCAAGCAGACAACCTCTAGTGGCATTATCTGATTTTATTCGAACTAGAAAAGTACCTGCTGGGGTTGCTGCGGCTTTAACTGTAAGTGTTATAGGCTATTATATGCTGAGCGGCTCAAACCAGCCAACAGTCTCTCCAGTTCAATTTTCTCAATCTATGCGCGAGAATCTTTTCGATTCAGAAGGCAATCTCAGGCCTTCCACATTCCCAATAATGCCCCCGACTTTTGATTCAGCAAGTCAAAAAGTTTGGAGTTATCTGGCTAAACTGGCAGAAAGGAAGGACAGTGTCGGAAAAGAGGCACTTTCAATATTGCATTCTCTAATCGAAATTTCAAATAAACATCCAGAATTCCTTATTAATCGGGGCATTAATAGGCACGGTCAACCTGATTTAGGAATAGTACAATTTATCTATGTTTTACTCAGGAAAGATAAAGAAGCCGCAGGTGGGTACATAGACTCTAACGGAACAAAATTCCAAATCAACACTCCGATTACACCTGAAAGCCTAAATTCTATTGCAGAGAAGGATTTATTTGTAAAATTAAGAAGTGTGTCTTCGTATCTGGGAAGGGATATCCTAGGCCGTAAATAACCGTGGGTTTTATGGGAAATAAAAAAAAGAGGCTAGAGCCAACTCCTGTTCCTCATGATTTAGTGCCAAAAATAATAACACCTATTCCGGAGAGCTTAAGGCCTTCTAGAGTTCGTCAACCTCCTGTTGCTGAACAAGTTATTCCAACATA
>JACQQB010000124.1 GCA_016207225.1 Microcaldota archaeon
CCCGAATTAGCCAGGTTTGCCCATGTATCTCCAGGAATTGCAAAGTAGAGTACAATAAGGATTAGCCATAGTAATGTTAAGCCAATGCACACTTCACCGAACCAAACAAATTTAGCGCGTGTATCTATATTTTGCATTGTATCTACCGAGGTATTTAGAACTCTTCATATTCTGAGTTATTGAATTCGTAAGATAGTTTATACTTGTCTTTTAGTTTTGATAGGACTTCTTCCCTTGGGCCAAAAAACCGTTCATTGGTACTTATCTCAATTACGTAGTAAATATCATTAAAATCAAAAGAAACGAAGGCTTTGCCATTGGTTTCAACTATAACTTTGGAATTTGAATTATTTAAAGCTATTAGCAAAGAGCATAAAAACCTAGCTTTGTCAACATCGTCGCCTGCTTTTAGGTTGAATATGTCATCTAAAGTGAGCCAAAAGTCTAGCGGCAGAGTTTCTGGGCTTATTTCGTCTTTAACAAACTGGTAAGCATGTTCTGCAGCAGATAAGAAATCCTTTTCGTAGATATAGGGGTGGAAGTCTGCAAGTATGAGTTCTTTGATTTGTTTTACCCCTTGACTTTCTGAGTCGATGAGGGTTTTTAATTCTGCCAGGGTTTTATTTTCATGCATTTCTATTTCTTCCCTGTACCTTTCAATTATAGCCCTGTACAGTGCTAGTTTAGTTTTATATTTTTCTATTTCCTCTGCGCTTGACTTTAAGCCAGTGGCGTTTTCTTCTGACTTTGCCTTTTTTTCCTTTCGTTTCCTTTTTTTGAAGAAGGGTATTTCTATGTCCAATAGGTATGGCAACAAGTGGAGCATATACCATTAATAGCTATTATAAGGTATTTAAAGACGTACTGTGACAAGTTTTACCGAAATATACGCTTAGAAGGGTAAATTTTACGGAATAGAGCTTGTTAAGGGTGTTTTTACTTGAATTTAACATTTTTTGGCGGAGCAGGAGAGGTAGGAAGGAACTGTATCTTTTTGGAGGCTGGGGGTTCCTCTTTATTATTGGATTGTGGGATAAAATTGGGTGAGAAGGAGGAATATCCTTTATTGGGCAAAGAGCATTTTACCAGTATAGAGAATATAGCCATAAGCCATACACATATGGACCATATAGGGTATCTGCCATTTATGTACAATAAGGGCTGTACGGCTAAGATTTATGCTACGAAACCCACTAGAGATTTGACCCAGTTGTTGTTGTCTGATTATTTGAGGATCCATGGAAAAGGGGATTTTGATGTCAATGACATCGCAAATGTGTTGAAGCACTATAACATCGTAGAGTATGGCGAGAGTGTAGACATAAGCAAGGAATTGAGCATGTCATTCCATAATGCAGGGCATATATTGGGAAGTGCTATGATAAGCATTTCAGGAGAGAAGAATGTTCTTTATACAGGTGATACGAATATAAGGGGCACGAAGATTTTAGACGGGGCGGAGAAGAACATTGAAGCAGAAGTGCTAATAATAGAAAGCACTTATGGTGGAAAGAATGATGTGCATAAATCATTAAAGGATAATTCGAATTTACTTTGTAAAAGCATAAACGATACTGTAGATAGGAATGGGAAAGTCTTGATACCTACGTTTGCAGTAGGCAGAGGACAGGAAATTTTGTTAATCTTGGAGAGCTACATGCGCTCTGGGATTTTGAGAAAAGTACCGATTTATGTGGATGGGATGGTGTTAAAGGCCAATAGGATCTACAGGCATAATGTGTATTATGCTAAGGAGGAGATTAAAAAAAGAATTTTGATGAGCGAGGAGGACCCATTTAAGAGCAAGTTCTTCTTTTCCCCTGCAACTTTGAAAAAATCTGAAGCCTTAGCAAAGCCCTGTATAATAGTCTCAACTTCTGGGATGTTGACAGGGGGCCCTGGTTTGGGATACCTGAAAAGGTTGGCAGATGGGGAGAATAATAAGGTCATATTAGTAGGATACCAGGCAGAAGGTACGCTGGGCAGAAAAATAAGTGAAGGTGAAAAAAAAGTAAGAATCAGGGGAGAGGAGATAGATTTAAAGCTTGAAACTGAGCAATACGAATTTAGTGCACATAGTGACCATAATGGTCTGATAGAGTTGATAGATAGTATTCGGGGCCTTAAGAAAATATTTTTAATCCATGGTGAAGGAAATAAACCTAAGGAACTGGCTGAAGAGATTGGAGACAGGTATGAGGTTATAATGCCGAGGAACTCGGAAACTTTTATTTTATAGTGTGGTTTCGATGAAAATATTAACACACAATGATTTTGATGGCGCAGTTTCTGCCATGCTTATTAGTTGTATGGAGGAGATTGACGGGATTAGGTTTACTACTCCTGAGAGAATTCAGCGCAGGGAGATAGAGGTCACGAAACACGACATAATAGCCGATTTGCCTTTCCATCCTAATTGTGGCATGTGGTTTGATCATCATCTGAGCAATGAGATAGAAAAAAAATTTGAAGGTAGGTTTGAACTGGCTCCTAGCGCAGCAAGAGTAGTTTACAATTATTATGAAAATCCGTATTTGGAGAAGTATAAGGAGCTGCTTGAGGCTACGGACAGGATAGACAGCGGGGTAGTTACGTTAGAGGATATAAAAAAACCCTCAGGGTATTACCTGCTTTCAATAACCCTTGAGCTTGATAAAGAAAGGTGGGATAGCGATTACAGGAGGAGATTGATTGGCTGGCTTAAGGATTATAACGTAGAACAAATTCTCCAATTCCC
>JACQQB010000118.1 GCA_016207225.1 Microcaldota archaeon
TTAAAAAATTCAAATCTATTTTAGGTGAATAAATTGGTCAGTGAAATAATAATTCAATTTGGGCTAATATCATTAGCCGGCATTTTATACTCCGTTTTCACTATTTTTGTTACTGAAAAAATCGGCAACAGGGCAAGGGCCAACGAAATCCAAAAAGAAATAAAAGAGCTTAATGAAAAAATAAAAAAACTGCAAAATTCAAAGGAGAAGAAGGGCGAAGAGGAACTAAACAAAACACAGGAAAAGATTCCAAAACTGCTCTACGAATCCATGATGCTGCAATTCAAACCATTAATACTGACTTTGCCAGCCCTATTCCTTCTTCCTCCCTTTTTAAAATCCATATTTATGGATTTCACGATTACCCTAGGCTTCTATCTACCAATATTCTTGCAGAATTTCGAACACTTCCCGAACTGGAGGAATGTATTTGGCACTATAGGGTGGTTCTGGATAGTATTTATATTTTCCAGTCTAATAATTCAACTGATATCTACTGTTTACAAAAAAATCAAAAAAGGTGAACTAAATGGGATTATTAAAGCATAAATCAAGGTCATTGGCAAGAGTCCAAAGAAGAACTGTCAGCGGTAAAACCGTAACTCACTACAGGGCAAGGAAAAATGATTACATGAAATGTGGGATATGCAAGTCAAACCTACTGTCAGTTACAAACTCTTCATCAGTTTCAAAATCAAGCAAGAGACCTAGCAGGATATTCGGCGGCCATTTATGCCACGGCTGCACAAGGACAATAATAAGCCAAGCCTCAAAAATAAAAGCCGGAACGATTAAAATAAACGATGTTGACATATTGCTTCAACCATACGTCAAGACTATAGCAAAGGTGTAATCAATGATCATATGCATCAGCGGGTTATCGGGAAGCGGGAAAAACGCCGTTGGTGAACTTGTTGCAAAAGCTCTTGGCCTAAAAGAAATCAAACTATCATTTAAGGACGAAGCAAAAAGGCTTGGAATCGGCCTGATGGAACTACAAAGGCTTGCAAGCAAAGATTTTTCATTCGATAAAAAATTAGATAAAAAGATACTTGATGAAGCAAATAAGGGAAATTGCGTTGTAACTACATGGCTTTGCAGCTGGCTTGTGAAAGGTGCAACACTAAGGATATGGCTCAATGCAAGTGAAGATGTAAGAGCCAAAAGACTGGGAAAAAGAGATAAAATGACTCACAGCCAAGCATTGACTCACTTAAGAAAAAGAGATGCAAACAACAGGAAAAGATACCTGAAATATTATAATATCGACATACAAAATCATGAGATGTTTGATTTAGAGATCAATACTGCTAAATTCACTCCACAGCAGATTGCGGATATAGTAGTAACTGCCGCTAAAAACAAAAGGTGATGTATTATGCCAGCAATAGACGTAGGTTCTGTCTGCATTAAAACAACCGGAAGAGATGCAAACATGCCATGTGTAATAACGAAAGTAATCAATGAAAATACCGTAGAAGTACTAAGCAAAGGGAGGAAAAATAAGCGAAAGTGCAGTATAAGGCACTTGCAACCACTTGGCAAAAAAATAGAAGTAACCACAGACGCAGAGGTGAAAAAATCTCTAGCGAAAATATCATAATAAAATCAAACGAAGGGACAGATCCAAGGTATGGTAAAAAGCCTTCTGAAAGAACGGTTGAAGAGCTCCTGGACCTCGGGTTTGTGATAATCGATAAGCCTTGCGGTCCAAGCAGCCACGAAGTAAGTTCCTGGGTCAAAAAACTGTTAAAAATAAAAAAAACAGGGCATACTGGTACACTGGATCCCAATGTTTCGGGTGTATTGCCAGTTGCTTTAAATAGGGCCACAAAATCAGTCGGGTTTCTATTAAAAAGCACAAAGGAATACGTTGGAATAATGCAATTCCATAAACCAGTAACACCTGAGAAAGTTAAGGAACTGTTCAGGCAATTTACAGGTGAAATCCAGCAAACGCCGCCACTAAGAAGCGCCGTAAGGAAGGTTCAGAGGAAAAGAAAGGTTTATTATCTTGATGCGCTAGAATTTTATAATCAAAATGTGCTTTTTCACGTTGTATGTGAGGCAGGGACATATATCCGAAAACTATGCCATGATATAGGCAAGATATCTAAACTAGGAGCACACATGCTCGAGCTAAGAAGGATTAAAGTCTCAAAAATCTCGGAGGACAAAAGCATTAAATTACAGGATCTCAGTGACGTTTATTGGGCTTGGCAAGAAAAGAAAAATGATGAACTGGCAAAGCATATAGTGCCTATAGAGAGCCTTCTTAACCTGAAGAGGATATGGGTCAAAGACAGCGCTGTGGAAGCTGTATGCAGTGGTGCTGCGCTTGCAGTTCCAGGAATTGCTAAGTTTGAGGAAAACATGGCTAAAGATGAAGAAATAGCTATATTAAGTTTAAAGGGTGAATTAGTAGCGTTTGCAAAGACTATGCTTTCAAGCAAGGAAATTGCTGAAAATAAGAATGGAATGGCTGCAAAGCCCATGCGTGTAGTGATGGAAAAAGGTACTTACCCTAAATGCTGGTAATTCCTCGGCATATATAAAGTGTTTTAAAGTTTTAAATTCTAAAAAAATAACCCTGCCGGGGTGACAGAACCTGGTCATCGTGCATGCCTGGAACGGCTACAACATTGAAAGCATGTGGTCCTTGCGGGCCTTATGGGTTCAAATCCCATCCCCGGCGTAAAAATTGGTGATTGATTGCAACCGAAGAAAGAAATTCGTGGTATAATTAGGATTTCAGGACAGGATTTGAAGGGCGAGATACCAATAGGCAGAGCCTTGTCCAAGATTAAAGGCGTAGGTGCTAGATTAAGCCGTATTGTATCTGAGATCATCAAGACCAACCTAAAACTGGATGACGCTACGGTTGTGGGTGAACTTAGCGATGACGAAATAGGCCAGATTGAAGAAATATTGACCAACCCTGGAAAATATAACGTTCCTTATTACTTATTAAACAGGAGAAAAGATTATGAAACAGGTCAAGATGCCCATAAAATAGCGAATGACCTAACTTTCTCAGTCAAGCAAGACATTGAGCGTGATAAGAATATCTACACATGGCGTGGTTACAGGCACCAATACGGTCAAAAAGTTCGTGGTCAGCACAGTAGAACCACCGGTAGAACCGGAATGACTGTCGGTGTGTTAAGAAAGGCCATTATTAGGGTGGCAGGCGCATCAGCTCCGACAGCAGCACAAGCACAGCAGGCATCAGCGGCTCCAGCAGCCCCTGTAAAAGGTGCAGCAGCACCCACAACAGCTCCAGCAAAAGGTGCATCCGCAGCTCCAGTTAAAGCGGCTCCAGCGGCCCCTGTAAAAGAAGTTAAAAAGGAAGAAAAGAAACCAGCTAAATAGGTGTTAAATTGGGAGATCCAAGAAAACTTAAAAGAAAATTCGAAACTCCAAAGAAAATTTGGGATAGCGATAGAATAGAAAAGGAAAAGGGCTTACTCCTAGAGTTTGGCTTAAAAAACATGCGTGAGCTCTGGGTAACTCAAAAAGAACTTAAAAAAATAAGAAGGCAAGCAAGGCTCTTACTCGCGCAGGGTGAAAGGGGAGTCCAAAAAGGAAAAGAACTTTTAAGCAAGGTTGTTCGCCTTGGTCTAGCCAAGGAAGGGGCTACTTTGGAATCATTATTATCCTTAAACATTCAAGACATACTTGACAGGAGATTACAGACAAGAGTATTCAAAAAGGGCCTGGCCAGAACTATGAAGCAGAGCAGGCAATTGATCATTCATGGTTTCATAGCAATAAAAGACAGGAAAATAACTGCTCCTAGCTACATGGTTCCAGTCAATGAGGAGAGCTTGTTAACCTATTATAAAGCTATAGACCTAGAACCTAAACCTCCAACAACCCAGTGATTTTTATGGCAGAAGAAGTAAAACAAGAAGAAAAACCAAAACCTCAAGAAGACAAATTCAGGAGGAGAAGGGAAGAAAAATGGGCAGTAGCCCACATATACTCATCTAAAAACAACACCATAATCACTGTAACTGATGTTAGTGGCGCAGAGACAATTTCCAAGGCTACTGGTGGTATGATTGTCAAAGCAGACAGGGAAGAAGGTTCTCCTTATGCTGCAATGCAGGCTGCATTCAAGGCTGCAGACTTGGCAAAACTTCGTGGTATTACGGGTTTACATATTAAAATAAGGGCTCCTGGTGGACATGGAAGCAAAACCCCTGGTGCAGGTGCCCAGGCAGTAGTCAGGGCATTTGCTAGAAGCGGATTAAGGATAGGAAAAATAGAAGATGTAACTCCTATTCCTACTGACACAACAAAGAGGCCTGGCGGTAAAAGAGGAAGAAGGGTGTAAGAATGAGAATTAAAGTTAATGAAATCGATGATAAAAGCATAGAATTTACTCTAAGCAACACAACCATTGCATTCGCAAATGCAGTCAGAAGAATCTGCATGAATAGTGTACCAACCTTTGCAATAGAATCAGTAACCATGTATGAAAACAGCTCTTCATTCTTTGATGAATACGTAACGAATCGACTCGGGCTAA
The DNA here is from genome assembly GCA_016207225.1 of Microcaldota archaeon. Lineage (GTDB taxonomy): Archaea > Micrarchaeota > Micrarchaeia > Burarchaeales > JACQQB01 > JACQQB01. The sequence goes on from JACQQB010000118.1 coordinate 4,535, forward strand.
TCCCCCTTAAGACTCCATCAGACTACACTGAAAAAGATGAAGCAGTGCTCTCATTGGACGTAGAAGGCCCCTGCGTAGTCTACTCCAAGGATTTTAAGAGTTCAGATTCAAAAATAAAACCAGCGTATGATAAAATTCCAGTTCTTCGCCTGCTTGAAAGGCAAAAACTAAGGCTGGAAGCAAAAGCTGTTTTATCTACATCCAGAAAACATGCAAAGTATCAGGCTAGCTTAGCAGGATACAAAATAACAAAAGACGGGGATATAATATTTACTCTGGAATCATTCGGGCAGATGTCACCTAACGATATATTAACAAAAGCAGCGCAAATACTAGAAACAAAATGTGATGAGTTCAAGAAACAGCTTGAAGAGTAACATGCGAGGGTGGCAGAGTTAGGTCAAATGCGCAGGTGAGCTGTATTCAAATTTATCTTCATATCAAATACGCTCTGCGAGACTGAGGCTCCTGTGCCATTAGTGGCTGCGTGGGTTCAAATCCCATCCCTCGCATTTATTGGTGAATGTATGAAACAAGGTCCAGAAAACGAGTATCTGAGAAGCTTGATAGTCAAGCTTGAAAGAAGCTCAAAGAAGAATAAAGCGAAGATCTGGGAAGCTTTAGCTGAAAAGCTAAGAGCACCAAAAAGAAAAAGAACATCAGTCAATCTTTATAAAATAAACAAGAATACCAAAGTAAACGATGTAGTAGTCGTTCCAGGCAAAGTTTTAGGTGAAGGCTCACTAGACCACATCGTAACTATCGCCGCTTGGAACTTCTCGAAAAGTGCTTTGAACAAAGTTTCTAAAGCCGGTGGCAAGTGCATTGAGATCCCAGAGCTCATTGAGCAATCTCCCAAAGGCACCAATGTAAAAATAATGCAGTGATATTATGAAATTCTATAATGGTGAA
>JACQQB010000114.1 GCA_016207225.1 Microcaldota archaeon
GCCATAGGATTGAGTATAGAATAGCCTGCAGAATGGGCATTGGAAGTCGCTGAATTCAACAATTACGACTGGTGCAGTATCGGAGCCAATCCTTGGGTCATCACCGAGTAAATCACTTATTTTTGGGCCAGTTGCGGTTCCTGTGCCTGAACCTGTCCCTGTGCCGGTTCCTGTACCAGTGCCTGAGCCAGTTCCAGTGCCTGAACCCGTACCGGTACCTGAGCCAGTTCCACTTCCAGAGCCAGCACTGGTTGTTATTTTGATATTGGTAATTGAATCCTTTATTTCCTTAAGCTGGGCATTGATTGTGCCTACTGAGTAGAAAACGGTTGCTGAAAGTATCAGGGTACACACTACCATGACAATTAACATCAGCGATGTCCTGTAGACTGTTTTTTCTTCTTCCATCTAAACACCTCTTAGTTATAGATTATTATTATATCCTCTTGGTCTTTTACCACATGGTTACGGAATTCAGTATTTTCTTTTCCATCCACAAGCATTTTTACTTTACCTGGGCTTGAATTTGCTGAGCAGCCCTCACCATTTTTAAAGTTGTATATTTGGTTCTCTGAGAAAGGCACTTTTATTGCGTCAAAGAATGCTCCTAGTTTGATATCATTATCACTCTTTACTACTCCTTCAACGTGAATAACATTATCATCGTGGGTATGCAACAAATCATTTCCCAAGTGTGATGCCCCTGATGGAATTCTTGGCAAATCAACCTGTAAACCACAGGTTTCTATTGTTACGTTTGCATGCCAATGGACCAGTGGACCCGACGAATAGGCCACAGCCCCATAGAGAATATACACAAGACCAAACAATATTGTCCCTGCAATTAGATAAATCCCTATCTTTTTAACAGTTTCTATTATGTTCGGGATTCTTTCTTTATTAGCTTTTTGATTTAGTTCGGCCTCTTCTCTCTCCATTGCCTTTTTCCTTTTTCTTTCTAGCTTTGATAAATTCTCTTCATTATTCATGTTGCTCCCATTTAAGTGTTACATATCTTAGTAACAAATATTTAAATAGTATCCTGTTTATAAATTGTTTATGCCAAGCAATCAGTTTTCTCTTGAAGAATTAAAAAATAGTTTAAGCGAGACTGAAGTAAAGATTTTAGATATATTGAGAAGTAAGGAGGAGACTAATTCTGCTTTTATTTATGGTGCTTTAAAGAAAAAACACGGGGTAGCAAGGTCCAGTGTGCCTGTATTGCTTGAAAGATTGCACAGTAAAGGCTTAGTAAAGAGAAGAAAAGAGACTTGCAGGGGAGGGATGCGATACCTTTACAGTTTAAACGGATGCAAGGAGAATTATTATAAATCATTAGTTGAATCAGTGGTAAACAAAATGATAGACAAGTTTGGGAATGTTGCAGTAAGTTACTTCAATGAGAGATTCTCAAAAAAAGATGATTAGATGTATGCGCACGAGACCTTATTGGACCTGAGTGGCTGGTCGTATTTGCTGTCAGAATCGCTCTTTGACCCAAACAGAATGGTGGTTGTTGCGGCTTTGGTATTGCTAAGTTTAGTTTCATTCCACATAACTAGACTAAATGTTAGCAACAGGATTAAGTTAACTTCGTTGTATGCACATATAATATTCCTAGCGTTGATTCCGGTTTATTTAGTTTATGCTTGGAGTTGCAACAGCGCTCTGATGGATTGCCCACACAGATTATTCATTTATGCTACGATTCCGGTTTTCATAGGCTTTTTCATTGCTGGTTTATTCGTACTTCCATACATATACAGCAGATTCAATTCAACCAGAATAGTGAATAAGGAGATTTTATCCATTGTAAAGAAGTATTCTGAAAAGTTGGGCATGGCAGAACCTGCAGTCTATCTGACAAGTAGCCCCAGGCCGGAGGCATGCACGTTCACGAACATAATGCCCAGGATATTCATAAGCGAAACCATGTTCAGAATATTGAATAAAAAGGAGATAGAGGCAGTCTTGCTCCATGAATTAGCCCATGTAAAAAATAACTCTTCGTTATTTAAGTTCTCTACTATTTTGATCAGCTACATCTCACCAATAGCCAGGCTTGGGTTTAACAGCTATGGGCTGTGCAATGAGGAGAATGAGGCAGACAGGCTCGTGATAAGGTTACAGAAGACAACCAGATACCTAAAATCTGCTAAGGTAAAAGTTGGAAGATTTTCAGATCAACCTAAACAAATTTCTTAATCGCTTCCACTACTTTCCCAACCCTTAAAGTGGATTTTACATCATGTACTCTTAAAAAATCCACATCGTTGAATATGCTTATCGCAGAAGCACCCAAGGTACCTTCAAACCTTTCTTCAGGTGGAAGGTCACCCAGAATCTTGCCTATAAAGGATTTTCTTGAAGGGCCTAAGAGAACAGGATAGCCTATTTTTTTGAATTCTTTTAGGTTGGCTATGATTTCCAAGTTATGGTCCGTTGTTTTGCCAAAGCCTATTCCTGGGTCCAGAATTATGTTGGATTCATCTATCCCGTTCCTAATCGCGAAGCTTGCCCTCTTCTTTAAGAATTCGGAAACTTCCTTGATTACATTCTTATATTTCGGATTTTTCTGCATTGTTTCCGGTGTTCCCTGCATGTGCATTAAGACTACAGGTACCTTGAACTTTTTCACAACAGATGCCATCTGTTTGTCCCCGCCCAATGCAGTTATGTCGTTTACCATGCTTGCTCCTGCCTCAAGAGCAGCTTTGGCTACCTCGGCCTTGTAAGTATCCACAGAAAGTGGAACATCAGTTTCTTGGACCAGTTGCTTGATTATTGGAAGAATGCGCTCTTTTTCTTCTTTTGGAGTGATTGGTTTGGAGCCAGGCCTGGAGCTCTCACCGCCAATGTCAATGATATCAGCCCCGCTTTGAATCATGTATCTTGCATGGTCTATGGCCCTGCCTGAAGAGTAGTATGCCCCTCCATCATAGAAGGAGTCAGGAGTAACGTTAAGAATGCCAAGAATGTAGGTTCTTTCGCCAATTTTGAACTCCTGCTTGCCAATTTTCATAAACTACCTCTAGAAACTGCCCTTTTTAAAGGACAGAGGGATTGCAAAAGGATTAAATAGCAAGAACTATATACATCTACGGCGAACAGCTTGAGAAAGTGCATTGTACTCAATACTCTAGAGTTAACTTCAAAGAAGCAAGAAATATTGGCTAGTTTTTTTGCTGAATACCTGAAGGCTCTCAACATAACACTAAAAGCATTACCTGCTTCTGATTCTTCTGCACAACTGCACCACTTGACATACTCAAACATAAGAAAAACCTCTTTCCTTCCCAGTGACATTGTACAGGAAGCCAGAAAAGATGTCTGGGCCAAAAGAAAAACAATCAAGAATGGCTTTTTCAACTGTTCCATAAGGCTTAACCACAGATGGTTCAAGTACATTTCCACAAAAAGAAACACCAAATGTTTCAAGATTACCTATTCCTACAAAAAGGCTTTTGCAATTCCAATCAAAAAAGACAGGCAGTTTCAAAGGTTTAATGATTTCATCAATGCCCAGTGGCAATTTGACAACATCTCCGTTCTTCAGGATAGCAGGATAGCAGTCATACTTGAAAAAGTTTTTGATGCTCCAAAAAATGATAACAAACATGTTGTTGGGATTGATATAGGCTCCTCCACTCTTGCTGCTGTTTCTGTCTACAATACTGAAACCAAAAAAATTGTCCGGCAGCTTTACTTTGGAAGGGATGTTGCCATAAGGCAAAGAAAATACATCAAAAGAAGAGCTAAATTGCAAGGCCTTGGAGACAAAGGCTCCCAAAAAGCCAGGAAAAGTCTTGCAAGACTTAAACACAATCAATTCAACTTTGTCAAAACCCGCAGTGCACAGATTGCAAAAGAAATTGCTAACCTTGCTAAAGACTACGGAGCTTCTATTGCTATTGAAAGACTTAAGAACATAAGAGGCAAGAGAAAGCAATTCAATAAAGTATCTAATCAAAAGATCAGTAAAATTCCATATGCCAAATTCAAGGAATTCCTTAATACAAACTGCCAAATGTTCAGCATACCTCTGAATGAAGCTGATGCTTACCACACTTCCAAGTGGTGCCCTGTCTGCGGTGCAGTTAACAATGGGCACTGTTCCAGCAATTATTCCATCTACAAGTGTAATGAGTGTGGTTTGATCATGAACAGTGATAGGAAGGCTAGCCTTGCTGTTGCCATAAAATCTGTTTTGGAGCGGACAGCTAAAACAGTCACAAGAGTCCAGATTTCCAATACTGAAGTCCCTGTAAACGGACTTTTCCGTCCACATGAAGTTGGTCTGAATCAGGTTGTCGTACAACATTCTAATCAACTAATGGAAAGCCCACGGCTTTAGTCGTGGGTAGTTTACGTATATATTATGTAGAGAAGAATTGAAAAAAGAGTGAGTGGAATATTATGTTGCAGGGGGAATATGAAAGAAGCATTTTTAGCATTGTTTTTGATTTTGGTTATTGGTTGCACGCAAGTTGCGGAGGATAAGCCAGTGAAAGAAGAAAAGGTAATTTACTCTGTTGGATCCGGCTTGTGGAGCTCTGGCAAAACCTGGAATTTAAACAGAGTGCCTGGGGCTGATGACATCGTAGTTATAAGTAATGGAACGGTGGTGGAGTACGATTTAAAATCAGATGAAAAAATCGCAAACATAACTGTTTATGGCAGGCTGAAGTTCAGTGAGAATAATGACACTTTACTTAGGGTTGGGAATGTATTGGTTTTCGGCAGGTTGGAAATAGGCACTGAGTCAAAGCCTATAGAGAATAGAGCGGAAGTCAGGTTTATTTTGGAGAATGAAAGCAAGTTGAAGGGTGGGTTTACTTATGAGCCAGCTGATGTTGGCTTGTGGATTATGGGTGGATCCCTGGAGATTCGCGGAAAAGAAATGAAGAATACCTGGACAAGGTTGGCAGAAGATGTTGAAGAGTTGGATAGAAAGCTAGTGTTGGATAGAACCGTTGGCTGGGAAAAGGGTGACCACATTTTTATAACTTCTACCAGCTTCGATATGAATGAAACAGAGGAGAATTACATTGGGAGCATTGATGGAAATGGGATTGAGCTGAAGTATCCTCTTAAGTATGGGCATTATGGTTCTTACCCGTTGGCAGCAGAGGTCGGCCTTCTTACTAGGAATGTTGTGATAACAAGCGATAAACATGATGGTAAAGCCCATACTTTAATTCTTGGTGGTGGGAGTGCGAACATAAGCTATGCGGAGTTTAGTTATTTGGGACCGGAGAACGTATTGAGCAGGTACCCGATACATTTCCATGTCTTAGGAGATAGACGAGGTAATTATGTTAGGGGGAATGCTATCTGGAACAGCGGCAACAGGTGCATAACCGTACATGATACGGATAATTTGGTTGTGGAGGGTAATGTTGCATTCAATACCAGTGGGCACTGCTTCTTTTTGGAAACTGGAATCGAGCAGGGAAATAGGTTCATCAATAATTTAGGGGCGTTGGTATTCGAGAGTAATGCCACTTTGAGTGATTCCAGGGCATCGGTCTTCTGGATAACTAACCCTAGGAATGTTTTCATAAACAACAGTGCAGCTTCAAGTGATGGGCCAAATTACTGGTTTGTGTTAAATGAAACGCTGAATACGAGCAGGATGCCACTCTTGATCTTTGATAACAATACAGGGCATTCAAGCTTAGAGTCAGCTTTGTTCATAGAAGGCTTTGGTACAGACACAGGGTTGGATGCAGAGGAAGAGAGTGTTTTCAAGAATGTGATAGCTTGGAAAAGCAATGAGCAGGGCATCTGGGCCAGGGGAAACAGCTTGA
>JACQQB010000115.1 GCA_016207225.1 Microcaldota archaeon
GCATTTTCTCTTCCATTTTCCTTTAAACTTGAATGCTAATTTCTTTTCCACTGAAAGTTTTTTCTTTTTTTGCTTTTCAGCCATAATACCACGTTTATGATAATTCTATTTTGAAGTTGTTTTTAACGAATTGGATAGCCTCATCCCTTGAGAGTAGGTGCTTTTTTCCTACTTTTGCCTTTGCCCTGCGCCTTTTCTTAATCCTAAACCCTTTTCGTTTCAGGGTGACGCAAACATCAAAGCCTATTATGCCTATTTTAGGATCATACTTGGCGCCTGGAAAATCTATATATTCTGGAACGCCGAATGAAAAGTTGCCCAGTTTATCGAAATATCTTTCAGAGATTTTTGAATCTACTGCATCCAGAGCTTTTTTCAAAAATTCCCGAGCATCTTGTTTCCTTAGAGTAACTTTAGCACCTATCGGATCTCCTTTCTTGATCTTGAATACTGGATTCCTTATTTTTGCTTTTGTTGTTACCACTTTCCTGTTAGTTAGCCTTTCCAGCAGTATCCTTGCATTCTCTAGCTTTTGGCCTGCTTCTCCAACACCAATGTTTACAGTTATTTTTTCTATTGAAATTTCTTTCATCTTGTTATCATTCATAATGCATCGCCAATTGGGAATAGATATTTTTTGACCGTGATTATCTCTGCACCCTCTTTCTTCAGTTTTGCTTCGGCATTCCTAGTAGCAGTTCCCAGTATGATTTCATTCAGGACTGCTATTTCGCCAACATGCTTACCATCGATGATTAGACATTTTGTTCCTGGTTCTAGTTTGATGTTTTTGTTTATTTCATTCTTACCCAGTGTAAGTTTTACTGAGTCCCCAACCGTGTGGGCTTTGTTGGCCGGTAGATTTCTTCCATCGTGCAAGCCTATTTCTAGTTTACCTTTTTTGCCTCTTCTTTTGTTTTCAATTCTGCAAATCTTGAACTTGGCCTCTTCCGCAGTAATTTCATTTGCAACTAATCTGCCGTGCGAATCGATTAGGATTCTGTAGGATTTCTTTATTTTAGGAATGTGAATTACATCCATTAAACCTATTGGGAAGTTCTCCTCTGTTATTATTCGGTTATCTATTAGGACTTCCCTGTTTTTCAGGATTCGTTTTGCTTCTTTCTTGCTTGCAGCAACATTTAGGATATCCCTCAGTAATGAGAGTAGGGTAATTGCCTTGGAAACTTTATGTGTCCCAGGTATAGGCTTTGCTAGCCATTTATGCAGTTTTTTCTTTATTACTGTACCTTTTGTTGAAATTCTTGTTAAGTGCTTTACGCCACCTTTCTTAGCCATAATATCACACCTTGCCGCTCCTGTCTAAAATCTCTTTCCTGTTCTTCTCAAAATCTCCATCCAAAAGCAGTAGATTCGATGGATCCACTGGAAGTAGAACTTCGGTTCCTTTTGCTTTTCTTGTTGTTGTACCTTCGACAAGTATTTTCAAACTCCTTAAATCAACTTCAGCAACTTTGCCGATGAAGCCCTTTTTGGAGCCACACATTATCTTTACCTTGTCACCTTTCCTGATGCCGATGCTTCTTCTCTTAGTCTTCAGCTTTTGCTTCAGTTCTTTGCTGATGTGAACATTCACGAGCCTTTGCCTTTTGTGCATTGGCGCCGTAAATCTTGCTTTCCTTTGCTTTCTTCTTTGTTTTGAACTTGTTAACATCATATCACGCTCGCAGCAATTGCAGCTACTTTTGGAAATCTTTCAGCAACTTCCCTTGCTATTGCGCCCTTTATTTCAGTGCCTTTTGGTAATCCTTGCTCATCTATCAACACACAACTGTTGTCTTCGAAGCCGATCCTTAAGCCATTGGGTCTTCTGAATTCTTTTACTTGCCGAGTTATGACACACCTTTCAATTTTCTTCTTCATTTGCGGTGCACCTTTTTTAACAGCCGCTATTATGATGTCACCTATTCCTGCTCCGGGCAAACGACGGTGCCTGGCTTTCCAGCCTAGAATACCGATTATTTGCACAATCTTTGCACCGCTATTATCATCGCATACTAAACGCGAACCTATTTTTAATCCCTTAGGAATGGAAGTCCCTAAACCTTTCATAAAATCAAACTCCTTCAGCTCTCTTCAGTACTTCTACTATTACCCAGGCTTTTGTTTTGCTTATTCTCCTGCATTCAGCCATTCTTACTGAGTCATGGAGTTTAGCTTTGATGCATTCTGGGTTATGAGCAGCAATCTTGGAATTTCTTCTCTCCAACCTTTCATATTTTGAGATGTATTTGGCAAAGTGCCTCTCAACTACCACTGTCTTTTTTCCTTTATCGCTGACAACTGTGCCTTCCAATACTGCACCTCTTGTTTTTACATTGCCATGTGTGAAACAATTTATATCGTTACATTCTACCATAAAACCACTAGTTTACCTTGTTTATCAGTTTTTTAATCCTCTCTTCTGGAGCATGGGTTAATACTTTACCCCAAATATCGGCATGTTCTCGGTTGTGTAGCATAAACCTAAATACACTAGATTTTTTAGGAATAATCTTGGTTTTGTTATCTGTCTCTATAACAAATGTATTTTTAGTCTCATCAACAATCGTACCTTGAATGCCGATATAATTTTTGCAGGAACTATTAATAATTGTAACTCTCAGTCCAATTAATTCATGGATAAGTATGTTGTTCTTTGTGATCATGAAACTCAGCGTACATAGATGTTCTCTTCGTTGTATCCTAAGCTCGCTAGAATTTCTTTGACTCTTTCTTTGTGATCGCCTTGGAGAACGATTATTCCATCTTTTGCTGTTCCTCCACAAGCTAATTTTCTTTTAAGTTCTTTTGCTGTTTGACCTATTTCATCCTTGCCTAAGCCATCAACTATTGTTACGAGCTTTCCAAATTTTTTCTTTGTGGAATAGACTTTTATTTTCTGCGCTTCTTCTTTCTCTAAAACATCACATGCACATATTTCTTTTAGTAATCCACATTTTGGGCATATTTCCTGCATTTTTACATATCACCTCAAATTTATTACAGTTAATATTCTGGCAATCGTCCTTTTTAACTCTTTTATCCTTCCCGGGTTAATGGCTTTTCCTCCACGGGCTATTGAAGCTTTTTCTACATAGAGTTCTCCTTTGAGCTCTTCGATTTTCTTGTTTAGAGTTTCTTCATCCATTGCGTTTATTTCCTTCATTCTTAGAATTGCCATAAACATCACTCTTGTCTTTCGACTTTTTCTGCTGCTTGGATGACTCTTGGTAGTTCTACAGGCTTCATGATTTTTTTATCCGGGAATTCAGTCCCAGGCCAAACGATTCTCACTAGTACACCGATTGAACCGGATTTGGGGCTTGCAACCTGAAGGTGTTCTTTAACCAATCTTGTTGGCTCACCGGCTTTGGGCATGTAGCCTGCACTTACCCTTAGGCTCTTTGAACGGCCACCCTTGGCAACTAGCTTACCACTTGCCACGATCTCAGCGCCTAGTGCACCTGCATCCATGATTTCTTTCAATAATGAATGCAAGATTCTTCTGATATTTTTGCCCATTTCTATAAGCTTACAGACTTTCTTTGCCATTAGCCTTGGCTCAAGTGAGGGGGACTTTACTTCTGCTATGCTTATCTGTGGATTTTCTATTCCAAATTCCTCTTGTAAGATTTTAGTAACATCATTGATGCCTTTTCCCTTTTTACCTATTACTTTGCCTGGTTTGGTTACCTCTACTGTTATCCTGGTGACCATGGGTGTTCTCTGGATGTCGAGTTTAGAGAAACCTGCCTTATCCAGTTCAGTCTCCAAAAATGTTGCTATTTTATATCTCTCAATCGCATCTTCTATGAACTTTCTTTCTACTGCCAAATCTTCACCCTTTTTCCTCTAAAACTATTTCAATACGAGTTGTCGTGTAATCTGACCTAAATCTCCTTCCCTTAGAGGCCAACCTTGGAAACTTTGTCTGCTTGTTTGCTGCTGCGTGAACCACGAGCTTATCTTCGTTTAAGTTCTTGAATTTAGCATTTGCTAATGCATTGTTCAAAGCTTGGAGGACGAATTTCGCGGATTTTTTAGGATATCTTCCCTTTCTTCCGCCCAATTCCTTCCTGTGGCCTAGTCTCTTATTATAAGTATAGAACCTTACAGGCATTTTGCCGGTTGAGAAGTCTTCCAACATTTTTAGGGCTTGCTTTACTTTCTTCTTCCTGATGTTCCTGCAGACCTGTGTTAAGTCTTTAAAGGATGCATCTAGGTCGAATGACTGGGACTTCGCTATTTTTTCAGTTTTTGTTTGATAAGAGTAGTCGTATAGACCCATAAGAATCACTTACTTGAGCGGGATAAACTTACTGCCTCTGGTTGCTCCGACTCCTGGACCTGAATGCAGTACTCTTCCAGTAGTATGGGACATTTCCCCCAACCTTCTGCCAACCATGTCTTCCTTGATTTCAATTGTCTTGAATTCTTTTCCGTTGTGAATACCAAACTTAAGGCCTACCCAATCAGGCAGAATAACGGCATCCCTAACATGTGTTTTTATTATCTTTCCGTTGGCTTTGCCTTTTTTGATTTTTTCAAGAAGTTTCCTGAATCTGACAGTAGCCCTTTTTAGGGATCTTCTTGCCCTTGATTTTATCAGACCGGTAAATTCGTCGACTGTTAAGCTCTTAAGCTCTTCCAATGATTTTCCTCTAAAAGTAAACTTCTTAGCCATTGTTTGTCACCTGTGATAACTTGCCTTTCCTTCTCCCAGTGCTCCTGGCAGCCAAGTGGCCGACTTTTCTTCCCGGAGGCGTGTTCCTTCCTACACATGATGAGCGACCTCTGTGGTGCTCTTTTCCACCGAAAGGATGGCTTACAGCATTCATTGCTACTCCACGAACGTTTGGCCAGGTTTTGTTCTTAGCCTTCATTGCATGGAACCTAGTACCCGCCTTCAAGAAAGGATTTTCAAGCTTACCTCCACCTGAAATTACACCTATTTGAGCTCTGCAAGTGGCATCGAAAGACTTTATGTGTTTGGAAGGCAATTTAACAAGTACATGGTTAGTTTCTCTTGAAACTATAAAACCACAAGTGCCTGCTGAATGAATAAGCTTCCCACGGTCACCAGTAACTGTTTCTAAGTTATATATTGGCGTACCTTCTGGGATTTTGGTAAGCGGTAGAACGTTGCCGATACCTATTCGAGCTTCTGTCCCGAGTTCGACTACATCACCAATCCCTATTCCTTCCGGAGCAATGAATAAGCAGGATTCTCCATTTTCAAATTTTACGTTCATTAATATTGCATCTCTTGCTGGGTCATCCACGAATTCTATTACTTGACCCCTTAGCTTACTGTTTTTTTCTATCTCGTCATATTTTCTTAGAGCTAGATCAGTCTTGAACCTATGGGAAGGTCTTTTATAAGCTCGTGAACCTTTACCACGCCTTTGCTGAATCAATAGTTTACCCACATAACTCACCTTAGATAATCTTTAACTTAACAGCCAAGTCGCTTGCTAAAAAGCCCTTGGCTAATTTGATATAAGCTCTTTTTTCACCCTTAATCGTAATGTTCGTATTTACATCCGCAACTTTAACTCCATATTTTTTTTCCAGTTCTTCCTTAATCTGCTTTTTTGTTGCTCTTTTGTTTACTACAAAGGTTAGCTTATTCTCTTTTTCTACCATGTTGATTGCCTTTTCAGTTGCTATTGGAAATTCTAATACCATAAAAATCAATTCCATATATTTAGTTTCGAAATTGCATTCTCTGTGAATATTACAAGCCTGCCCGGCTTTGCACCTGGAGCGAGTAGATTTATTTTAACATTATTTGCAACTACTGCATCAACGCCAGCGATATTGCGTGCACTTCTTATTATGCCTTTGTCTTCTCCAACTACAATCAATGCGGATTTCTTTTCCTTGTAATCCGATTGTCTTTTTCTTGTTCCGCTTCTTTGCTTTGTTTTTTTGCCTCTTTCCAATTCATTTGTTAGGCCCAGAGAGTTAAGAACATTTACAACATCTTTGGTTTTCTTTATTTCTTCAAATTTGTTCTCTATTACTATTGGTAATGCTAAACCACTGAATAAATGACCACGAGCTTTAACATAATCTTGTTTTGCTGTTGCGGCAATTGCGCTCCTCATACTCTTGTTATACTCTTTATTGTTTATTTTTTCTACAAGTACTTTATCTGGTTGTGGTGGGTGTGCTCTTCTTCCTTTAACTGAAAAGGGAACTATTCTTACTTTTCCAAATTTACCTTTTGGTAATTTTTCCCTTGGTAATCTCGAAATACCTCGATTTTTAATTGAGCCATAAGCCTCTTTCCTACCTCTGTATTCTGCTGAGGTTTGAAAACCAGCCAGCTTGAAAACACCTTTTGGCTGGTAAGTTAGACTTTGCTCAGCTAGGAATCCCCTGATTATCAATTCATTCCTTATATCCTCATCGAATATTTCGGGAAGTTCTATTTCCTTTATTTTTTCACCTTTTAGTGAAAATAATGGGGTTTTCATCATTAAGCACCTTGATTAGATTCTTTTGAAATATAAGATATTGATGGTTTTTTAGGAGAATCTCTTATTCTTGCAGCTTTTCTCAATCTTATTAGTCTTTTACTTGGACCGCCAATGGACCCCTTAATCAATAGATAATCATTTTTAACCAAACCGTAGGATAAGAAACCGCCTTTAACATTTATTTCAGTTGCATTTTCACCTATTTTTAGAATTCTTTTGTTTAGTTCTGTCCTTTTATGATAGCCCATTTGACCGGCTTGCGGGACAGTATACATAACTCTTGATGGATGCCATGGACCCAATGTACCTACATGCCTTACTTTGCCAGTGGATTTTCTTCTTTGGGTTGCTACTCCAAATCTTTTTACAGGGCCTTGCCACCCTTTGCCTTTGGTAACAGAAGTTGCGTCTACAAATTCACCTTCCTTAAAAACATCCTTTACCTTAACTTCCTTGCCTAAAAGACCCTTACACAGATTTAATTTATCTTCTTTTGTTTTTCCACCTACTCCTAGTTCCATTATTTCTGGTTTTTTCTTTCCTATCCCGGTTTTAGAAGGAGATGCAAAAGCAAGCAAGGTTAAATCAGAAATAGGACTCAGTGAGCTTTCAATCTTTTTTAAGCCATCATTTTTTGGCAGGCCCAAATGTTTGAGAATTTTTTCATCATTTGTGATTGCATCTGTAAAAGTTTTTTTATCAACATAACCTTTTGTGTAAGCCCTTATTGCAAACACAGTCAAAGGAGGAACTTCAAGAACTGTTACAGGAACCGAAATCTCTTGTCCCTTTGATGGAGAAGTAGAATCATCGACCATTGTTAGATGAGTCATTCCAACTTTATAGCCTGCAAAACCCAATAGAATTGGATCTGTTACGTGAGCCCAGCTACCAATCCGGGGCATTTGTGTACTCGCCCTTTTTCGGGGCCAGAAGGCTAAAGAGCCACGTCTATGCGCACTACGCTTGGCCATAATAAGACCTTTAAAAGCACTTACCTGAAAGAGGTAAAAAGTGTAGAATAATTAACAAGTTTTCATTTATATATCTTACGGTATAACGGGCTTTGCACATAAACTCGGGTCTGCACATTTATTCGGAATCTTGCACATAAAACAATAAGTGAAAATAATTAATTGTTAATTTTCAGGATTCCCTTTTTTAGAAACTGAAATTGCAACACCGTGTGGACCGCGGGTTATGGCTAAATCCAAATTATTGCTTCCGACTAACTGCTGCAGTTGTTCATACGTGAATGAACCGAGATCTTGCTCCTTTGACTCTACTTTTTTAGTCTCAGTAAGCTCTTCTTTTTTCTCTGAGACTTTGTCTAAAGTAATCGTGCCATGCTGAAGTGAAAGCATACCTGGTTTACTGGGATTTATGATATCCTCAATGCCTAGGTCCAGATTCCTGATGTGATAATCCTGGTAGATGAAAGGTAGGACCCTATCGAATTCTGCTATTATTTCATTGATTAGATTAAGGGTTTCTTGTTTTCTACCGCCAATTATAAATTCTCCATTTTTTATATATCCTACGAAACCGCTGCCTGATTCCCATTCATTTACTTTGTCCTGAATTATCTGGGAGACTAGTCGGATTATTGAGACTTCTTCCCTTATACCAAATTCCTTTGAGAATTTGTCCAAGTTGCTTATCTTGAGATTGTTGATTATAATGTCCGAATCTTTTTCTTCCAACAATTGGGCTAGTTCTTCAGTAAGCCTTTTCTCATCTGGAAGGTCAGTTAAAGCATCAAACTTCTTACCTTTCTTTTTCAGGAATATGTTGACCAAGGACCTGAGTTCTTTCGGGTTGAATGGTTTTCGGATATAGTAGTCAGCACCCTTCCTAAGCCCTTCTAGCC
>JACQQB010000117.1 GCA_016207225.1 Microcaldota archaeon
GCTTTATTTAACTCACTAAGCAATTCTTTCCTGTCCATAATAACACCCTTTGGAGTATAGGATTAGTAGTATAAAAAGATATCCAAAAAAATGAAAGTTAGAATTTGAGGTCGACCCTGAAGTTAACTCCGGTTCCTGGGTCATCGTTTGTTACACCTAGCCTTAGGAGTAAATCGCTGTTTGGCTTTAGGACTACGCCTGCGCTTGCCTGCTTTCCGTTGTTGTTTGAGCCTCCAAAAAGAGTTACTTCATTACTTACGTTCCAGTCCAAACCCCAGGAATCCGAGTGTTTGTTTCCCTGTTGTGAATGTGCATAGGAAGCAACTACTCCGTTTAGCCCGATGTCATTCAAGCCAACGTTTACAGAGCCTCTCCAGCCACCATTGGTCCACAGGCTGCCAATACTTATTGGAGCATCCTTGAGGTCTAGTATTGTTTCCCCTTCCAAACGAGTAGTTGAACCATTTGAATTTACTCCCCCGCCTACCCTTAAAGTCCCGACATCATCCAGAGGAATCTTGCCACCAATTAATACCCTGGTTTCTTTTACTGAGCCGACTGTTTGCATTACACCGATGCCGATATTCTTGTTGCTGGCAGTTACCGATGTAGAGACACTTGTATTATTTCCCTTGCTGCTCACGGTAACCGTAGTTTGACTTGGTCTGGTGGTGATTACTGCCGGGTTTCTGAAAATGGTAGCTGAAGAGTCGTTGAAAGCATTGGCGCCATCTGCAATTACAGGTAACGGAGCGGCTAGGACAAATGTGAATACTAGAGCAGTCCTTAATAGGAGACTTGTCCTTAATGAGGCTCTTTCGAGCATATTTTTTGCTCTTTCAAAAACTCCTGGAGAATATTGTTCTTTTTTTCTTATAGAGCTTACGCTAAGTTGTTTCATACCCGCACCCCCGGATTACAGTAAATCGGTGTAAATGTATTGTGTATAGGCTTTAATATAAACTATAGTAGTCCAGTAGCTATGCTACAACTTTATATAGTAGAATTGGATAAAAATACTTATGGAAAAAAGTTTGCTAAGGGATATCGGCCTTACTGATGGGGAGATAGTTGTTTACTTGGCTTTGCTTGAGCTGGGTCAGACCAAGGTTTGGCCTCTGGTTACAAGAACAAAGATGCAGAAGTCTGCTGTTTATTTTTGCCTGATGAAACTGGTGGATAAGGGGCTTGCAAGCTACATAACAAAAAACAATGTCAAGTATTTTGAGCCTTATTCTCCTGAAAAACTGTTGGATTTTCTTTCCAGGAAGGAGATTACAATTGCTAAGCAGAAGGAGAAGTTGCAGAATGTTTTGCCAAAATTTATTTCTAGAGTAAACGCTGAAAAGGATAAACCAGGGGTAAGGGTCTATGAGGGATGGGAAGGAATGAAAAGTGCATTTGATGATGTCCTGGTTAGCTTGAAACCTGGTGAAGAATACTATGTCTTGGGTGCGTATACTACGCCTTCAGTGACAGAGAGGTTCAGACGCTTTATAGGAACTTTTCATACAAAAAGGGTTAGGATGAGAATACCTGCTAGGATGATTATGAATGAAGGGCTAAAGGAGAGTCTTGGAAAAGACAGGGAAAGGCAGGCTTATACTGAAGTGAAGTACATGCCAGCAGAAATTTCTACACCTACTATTAATCTGTATGGAAACAAGGTTATGATCGGCATTTATTCAGACAATCCAGTAATAACAGTCATAGAGAGTGAGGAGATAAGCAGGTCATTGAGAAATTATTTTGATATTCTTTGGTCTGATGAGAGCAGGGTTTACCATGGTTATGATGGGATAAGGAAACTGCTGGAAGATACTCTAAACTATAGGGAAGTTTTGTTTATAGGTGGCGGAGGCTATGTTGCCGATTTGCTTCCGGACTATTTCTTTGGCACGTACGCACAGGAATGTGTTAAAAGAGGAATAAAGTGGAAGAATGCAACGTGGAGTGAGGTTAGGAAAAGTGCAATTACTAAGGCTAGCTTTGTGGAGATGCGCTACTTGCCCAAAAGCTTCGGGCCTAAAACTCCGAATGTAGTTTGGATTTATGGGAATAAGGTGGCAAATGTCCTGTGGACTAAAAACCCAGTTGTTTTTACAATAGAGAATAAGGAGATCAGCAAAAGTTACAGGAGATATTTTGAAGTTGTGTGGAATTTGGCAATAGATTGATCGAATAATTTCAAGAAAAAGATACGCCTGACCAAGTTTTAGCCAGGCAGTCTGAACAACCTTATGGTTAACTTTTACTGTTATTGTTTGCTTTTGGCTGTTCAACTCACTTTAGGTTCTGCCAGATACCTATTACATTTCCTTCTGTGTCGGTAACACGCGCATAAAGGCCCATGTCGCCAACTTGCATCTTTTCCATGACCACTTTACCGCCCGCTGCTTTGATTTTTTTCAAATGCTCATCAATGGACTTAACGTTTATGACTAGTACTGGTGTCTCACCCTTTTGCTGTCTCTTCATCATTCCACCATTTATTGCGCCTGGCTTTTTTGGCCCTTTTTCATCAGATTCAGTCGTGGTCACCATGCAATAGTTCATCTCGGGAACATCTGCAAGACCCCAGCCAAAAAGATCTTTGTAGAACTTTTTTGCACGATCCAAGTCATCTACTGGTATTTCAAAATGCACTATACTGTCCATAATATCACCATCCTAGGTTTAGTGGACAATATTTAAAAGACTAGAGAGGAGGATGCCAATAGTAAAGCTCTACGAGGAGTTTTGGCACGGAAGTAAAAAGAGAAGTAGCCCCGATCGGATTCGAACCGATGTCAACGGGTTCAAAGCCCGCTTTAAGGAATAAGCTTAAGCTTATTTATCCTTGGCCATTGTCCTTAGCCTTAAGCTAAACTAGACGACGGGGCTAGATGTAGGATATATA
>JACQQB010000120.1 GCA_016207225.1 Microcaldota archaeon
CCCACGTGTACTGGACTGTGCAGTTTCAGCAAGACATTTTTCAGCATTGAAAGGGGCAGCTTCCCAGGAGTTGAAGGGAAGGCAGGATGTTGAAGAAGTTGCAGCGCAGTTATTTAGTGATAGCGTGAGCGGTGCGCAAGCCAAGAAAGATTTGGGAGAAGCAAATAAGAGAATAGGGGAATTAAATGCCGAATTAAAGGGAAATGATACTAAAAAAATATCCGACGAACTGAGAACATTACGTGAAGAGCTTGAAGGCAAGAAGAAGGAGCTTGGAGAGCTTCAGACTAGTACAGGTACACAGAAGAAGGAGTTGGAGGACCAAGTTAAGAGATTAGACGAACATGTTGGAGAGTTGATAGGACTTGTTAGGAACATAGACGCAATAGCTGACGTCAGTACGGAGGATCAGGAAACCTGGGATAGGACAGTGGTCTTAGCAGGAATCGCTCTGGGCACTAAAGGCATAGGGATACCGAACAACGTTTACTTATCAGTCTTAGATGGAGTGATGGTTGCGGATTGGTTATCTTCAGGTGTAGAGCCAACAGAGGACGGACTGAGAGAATCCAGAGCATATTATGACATAGGTAACGGTGTTAGGAACATCTTCAATAGCAATAGAGATGTAACCGAGCCTGGGACAAATTTAGAGACCATTGAAACAATAGCTGCAATTGCAGCACTTAGGGCTATGGGCAGTGAGGTTTCAGACCAGACCATTGCAGATTACAAAGCAACATTAGCATAAACGGAGCGTTGATTGGATGACTCAGAAAAAACTAACACCACAGGAGAGAGCCAGAATAATAGTAGAGCAGCAAAGGGCTAAACAAGCAGCTGGGCCCAGGCCCATTGGACCCGAAGAAGTTAACACACTTTTTACAAAGAGAGATGTTGCAGAGGGACCGGCTGTCGAAGAACCTGAACAGAGAGAAGTAGGGGATATTGGACAATTCATGGACATACTACGCAAAAGTGGAGAAGCTGGAAAAGCAGGGCCTAAGGCAGCGGCGGAACATTCACCTCCAACTAGAGAAGATCAATTAAAAATGAAGATGGGTGGATTTAGTGATGCGGAGTTACAAACAGCTGCAAGAATATTTGTAGACACTGATCTAGACCCATTCAGCATCTTGGACCCAAGGAATAGAGCAGTCATAGTGGTATGGAAAGATGGACAACTTGAAGCAGGCCTTTTCCGTGACTCTTTTTTGACATCTAGTCCAATGAGGGATAGGTTGTTAGAATTGGAAGGTAGAGTAGAGGAAATGGAGAAGATAATAAAAGATGGGGGCGAAGAACAGAGTAGATTTAGATCAGAGGTAATACCGCTTTTATTGAGTAGATTAAGTAATTCAGATACAGGAAGTATAGAGAAAGTACTGGGAGCACATTCTGAAAATATAATGAAACATAATGTAGACTTTGCAAACGGTTTACTGGATATTATAAGTAACAGAATAAGGAGAATAGGAGAAGAGCTTATTGAGATAAGAAAGGATAGGACACGGGAGGATATACCGGATTATATAGAAGCAGAAATAGAACGATTTAAAACAATCTTGCATTCACTAAGCACTGCTTCAGATGGTACTGGAAAGCCTTTATTTAGAGAAATTAACGAACTGCACAATAGATTAGGAAGAGCAACTTTTGATTTGGTATTGCTTGCAGTGGATGCCGAGGAATTAGAAAAGTTAACAGTGAGGGCTTATGCGGTTATTGAACTATATAATAAAGTTCAGGGTAGGCCAGTGGATAAAAGAGTCCAGCATCAAGATGAGCCTAGAGATGAGATAGAGAGGGCTTTGGCGATAGGTTCCCTAGTAGTCGTTGCACAGAACTCTGGAAAGGAGATTAAGTCATTAAACAGCGGAGAATTGGCTAGTCATTCTACATTATCGCCATTTGAGCACATGGCAAACGCGGCTGGAGGACTTTCAGAAATTGACCTAGACATTAATATCGTAGCAAAATTGGAAAGATCATTGCAGAAAACTGTTGAAAAATTAGGGACAGCTTAACTTTATGAGGAATATTTATGGCTAAGATAGTTAGGAGAAGTGTTGAGGGGATAATCCAGAATGATGCTGCTAAGAGATATTTAGATAGCCATGGCCTTGGGACACCCGGCGCATCGCAGGAACCTCCTAGAACAATTGCTAGAAAAGATCCGATTGCAGAGTCACCAGCCTCAAGCCAGGATAGAACAAGACAGAAAAATACTAAACCAGCACTTACTGATGCTGAGATAAGGGCATTTGCTAAAAGGGTCAGAGACCATAAAGCAGAGGCTAATGCAAAACATATAGACGATTTACTTGGGTATAGAGATCAGGTGATCATAGCTCTTATTAGGGAGGATGGTGGAATTGAAACCGTCTATAATAGGTCTAGAAGCACTGCGGAAAGCGAAGCAAGGAAGATTGAAGCTGAGAAAGCACCAAATAAAGCAATAGTTTTAGACGATAGGCAAAGTAACTTGTACATTAGAACAGTTTCTGAATTAAGAGTAAATGAATTGTGTGATAAGGTGGACAGTATCATTAGTGCAGGGAACATTGTAGATTATTGCGAGTTCTTACGAGACCACATGAAGATTATCCAAAACAATGGGAGGATACTTGCCAAGATAGTGGTACATATTACCACTTTAGCTCGAATGGCAGATGCGCATCAGTTACAAAACCTGTTTAGGATACAGAGACCTTCTACACTTACAGATGGTGAGGAAATAGACAGATTGATAGGAAGGATAAGCACGGCAATAGATGAGGAGATAGAGCATAGGAGTGATAGAGCTAGGGAAAGAGCAGAGGCAAATAAAAAGAGCGCTAGCAGAGTTGTGGGTAGACTTTCAATGGCAATACTAGTTATCTCAGTATTAATTTTAAGTTACATGGCAGTTAATTGGAATAGGATTCGTGGTTATGGGGATATACCCAGACCTCCTCCAATTGCAACCCAGGAATCGCCAGCACCAGGGCTTAGTCCTTTCCCAGTACCTACGAGACCGCGTGCTACACCAACACAGAGACCTAGTCCTGAAGTGAGCAAGGAACCATCACCGATTGCTAGTCCAACACCAAAGCAAGGACCTGATCCAACAACAGTGGATAGACAGGGTTTGGATGGACTTTCAGAAATGATTGCCCAAGATTTGGAGAGTGAAAGCACAGATTCTGCAAATAGAATAATACAGCACATCAATGGATTGCCTTCTGGAAAAAGAAATTCTAGGTTAAGGGAATTGTGGAATATAAAGAAGGATAGCGGATCTTGGGACGCAGCTGCAACGAATATATGAGTAGCGTTGCAAAGCTGAAGTAAGTCATTTTTTCAGAACGATGGGATACTTATGGCTAGAGTAGTTAGAAAAAATGTTGGGGAGATTGTTAGGACTGATTCTGGCAAGAGATATCTGGATAGCCATAGCGTTGGCCTGCCCCTTGTAGAGCAAAGACACCCAACGGTTAGGGAAGTGGAAATACCTTTAGCACAGCTTGTAGAAGCAGCAGGCAGGATAGTGAGGGATGAGGACAGCTGGCCCAATGGATGGGTTGACAATGTCCTAGAAGACCGGAATTTAAGGATCATTGGTAGATTTGTTGGGAGTAATTTCGAAATACTTTGTTATTGCAGAAGCGATGAGGACATAGTGGAAAACACTGAACGGTATTGGGCAGGTGGTAAGAATGACCTTGTACTTCTCAGGAATGCTGATGCTGTAGGCAATGCGATACTGATTAGCTTAGTCACCACACTCAAGAATTTTATAGAGGAATTACCGGGTATTGAAGATAGGGGACTTGCATTCTACAGACTTATCTATTTTATAAGAAAATGGCCAGATGCAATAATTTATGCAACCGACATATCGGAGGAAGGGGAAGAGCTACATAGGGTACTTAA
This sequence comes from Microcaldota archaeon, assembly GCA_016207225.1. Taxonomy (GTDB): domain Archaea; phylum Micrarchaeota; class Micrarchaeia; order Burarchaeales; family JACQQB01; genus JACQQB01. The sequence continues at coordinate 3,916 of JACQQB010000120.1, forward strand.
AGAAAATCTCAGGTATTTGATTAGGCATGCTACTACTCAAGACTTTAAATATTTTGATGAAGCATGCCCAGAAACACTGAGGGGGTCTGGGATAATTGCCGAGCTACAGGAAATTGTAGATGGAGAGAAGAAAAGGAGGAGTAGATTGTTGGTAGGATTGGCGCCTTCTGCTAAAAAACAGGTTTTGCCGGATGAAGCTTATAGAATGAAAATCCTGGTTCCTGCAGCGATATTTTTCATTGTTACTACTGCCATCTCATTATTGTTGGGAGTGCAGGTTTTGATTAGCCATGGATTAAAGAGCCACACGCTAAAGCCTGCGGTGGGACTCCATTCTACACTTGCAAGCAAAAAACATGACATAATAGACGTTAGTAAGCTGAGTAAGA
>JACQQB010000121.1 GCA_016207225.1 Microcaldota archaeon
TATCTTGAATATTTAAATTAATTACTGGTATTGGAAAAATCAGGTTTCCAATCAGTTTTTCAGCTTTTTCAGCATGCTCTGCAACATATAAGTTTTTTCTGAATGCTTTCCTGGCTCTTTCTATTGTTGAGCCATTCTTGCCTATAGCTCTTCCCATGTCACCTTCTTTTATCAGGAAGAGTATCGAATTTTCGTCTAAAATGCAATCTTTCACTATTGCACCACTCAACTCTTCAAATGCCGTAATACACTTGATTTCATCATGAGTTAGTTTTACCAAGTTCAATCACTTTTCTTTGCCAGTTCTAGTATGTTGGAATTGCCTGCATCGAAAATTGACAGTGCGGAGACGGGGTAAGGTTTGCCGCATATTGAACCAAGTTCTATTGAGGTTCCAGAGAATTGGTATAAAACAACCTTTGAAACTTTGGCGTGGTGAGCTAGGTCTGATTTGATATTGTTCTCTATGTTGTCGGCCACTACTATCAATTTTGCTGTTCCATTAAGTGCGGATTTGACTGCATCCCTTGAGCCAAATTTAACTTTGCCCGTATCTACTACCATACGAATGGATTTGGTTAAGTCTGCCATTTTACTCACTCTTTGCTTTTATTAGTTTATCTAAACGCTTCATCTTGAGGTTAACAAGACCGGTGCCCAAAGGCACTATTTGACCTATGATTATATTTTCAGTAACACCTATTAATTGGTCTACTTCCCCTTTTACAGCTGCAGTTATTAAATGCTTTATAGTTTCTTCAAAAGCTGCCCTTGCCAATATGCCTGCTTTTTCACCACTTAAACCGTGCCTGCCAACAGATTTGACTTCTCCGTCCATACACATTGCATCTGCCAGTAGCATGATGTGGCGTATGTCTACGTCTAAATTCTGCATATCAAGAACTTGATTCACTTCCCTTATTATTGCATTCCTTGCAGCTTCTATACCAAGAACTTTTTCAATTTCTTTAATGTCATTGGTGTAACAGCGGGATGAATCTACACCAGGCCAGTTCATGACTTCTATCATGTTGCTGCCACCAGTTCTGACAAACAATTCGTTTTTGTCCTTTAGGACTACTGACCTTGAAATTCCTTTTGTCCCTTTTAGCCTGAGTTCCTTTATTTTATTTGTAACTCTCCTTATTGACCTTAACGTATCTCCTTTTGGTTTTACTGTAAACACAGTGCCGTTTAGCTCAACTCTCTCGGCTCCGGTGGCCTTTATTTTCTTCCTTATCTCTTCTATGTCTAATCTCTCATCAGAGAGTAATCTTTTATCAATTTTTATGTGGATTAACTTTTTAGAGAAATCTTCTTCTATGCTGGAAATCTTTACTAGTGTTATTTCTTCAATTTCATCAGCGACAATACTTGCCTTCTTTTCATCTTTAGCATGGTCCTTGTCAAGAGAAACGTCCATCATTGGCTTTTTTGGCGTTCTTCTTGCATCGACTATTTCAATTAGCCTTGGTAAGCCTGTTGGTACTTGCTCTGCAACACCTGCATAGTGAAAGGTACGCATGGTCATCTGTGTGCCTGGCTCGCCTATTGATTGAGCTGCAACTATCCCGACTGCCTCTCCAGGTATTATTCTCATTTTTTCATCGCTAGTTTGTTTAGCCATAACTATTCCCTCTCAGGACCTGCGACAGCTTCACCTTTTGCAATTACTTTCATTGGGTCTAAGCCGTCACCGCCATACTTGAATTGAAGAATTATTCCTCTTGCATCTCGGACTGACAGGTCTTTATGAGTTACCATGTCCTGTAATGCATTGATTAGCCTTCTTTGCATGTAACCTGAACGTGCCGTTCTGATAGCAGTGTTAACTAGCGATTCTCTCCCTCCCATTGAGTGGAAGAAATATTCTACCGGAGTTAAGCCCTGCCTGAATGAAGAAATGACAAACCCTCTTGCCTCTGCTCCCAAATCACCTTTTCTAAAGTGAGGGAGAGTTCTGTTCCTGTATCCACGGCTGATTCTTTTTCCTCTTACTGCCTGCTGTGCAACTAAGCCAGACATTTGAATTGCATTAAGCAGGGAGCCACGGGCACCAATCGTAGCCATGATTATTGAAGTGTTCTCCATGCCAAAATACTCTGCCACTACTTTACCACATAAATCTCTGGACTTTGCTAAAACTTCCATGCTTTTTTCTTCCAATGTCTCCCTGAATGTCCTTCCAGGCAGGCGTTGTAAGGTCTTGTGTTTATATTGCAATACTAGGGAGTCTACTTCTCTCTTTGAATTCTTTTGTACGTGTGAGATTTTTTCCAATGCATCCTTCGGTAAAGCATAGTTGGACAAGTCTACTGAAAAACCATGTCTTGTGATTACAAACAACGCTAATCTTGTGGCAGTGTCCAGGAATTTTCTTGCATTCTCAGACCCGGATTCATGGAGTATTTTTTCTACTATTTCGCTTTCAAATGCCTTGCTTTCTATAGTTCCTGAGAGTAACTCACCATTCTTTATTACTATTTCTTCGCCTAGCTTTGATTTTATAGACAAGTTCAAGGTTTTTGGCAATAGTTGTGAGAAAAGGAGTCTGCCGGAATATTTGTCGCCTCTGTCGGCCTTTGGCAGTCTTGTAATTCCTGCTATTGAGAGCATTTGGCATGCTTCTGCCTTTGTGAATTTGGAGTCTTTTTTAGTTAAGAAGTAAACTCCTGAGACATAGTCTTCCTGTGGCCTTATTATTGAGTGGCCATGCCTTGGGGATATGATTTGGTCTTCAACTTTCATCAGAACTTCTGCCTCTACCCTGGCTTCTTCAGTTTGGGGCACGTGCAGGTTCATTTCATCTCCGTCAAAATCAGCATTGTATGGATTAGTTACTATTAGATTTAATCTGAACGACTTGCCTGGCAAGATTCTTGCCGTGTGGGCCATTATTGAGATTCTGTGAAGTGACGGTTGCCTATTGAAAAGGACGACGTCACCATCAGTCAGTTGCCTTTCAATCATGAAGCCAGGGGTTAAGCTTTGGATTATTTCCTCTTTGCCCTTATCGGTTATTTTCTTTCTTTTTCCATCTGGCCTGATAACATAAACTACTTGTGGATGGTCGTTGCTTAGGATAAGTTTCTTACATTGTTCAAGATTCCAGTCAGTTACCCTTATTGGAACAGTCAGCTCTTCAGCTATTTTTTGTGGTACGCCTACATCATTTATGCTTATGTTTGGGTCTGGGGATATCACGGTTCTTGCTGAGAAATTAACTCTTTTACCAGATAGGTTATACCTGAATCTTCCTTCTTTCCCTTTCAATCTTTGTGATAGTGTTTTTAGTGGTCTTCCTGAACGATGTCTTGCAGGTGGAATGTTTGCTGTCTCATTGTTGAAGTAGGTAGTAACATGATATTGTAACAATTCCCATAAGTCTTCTATTATTAGTTGCGGTGCACCGGCATTTATGTTAGCCTCCAATCTCTGGTTTATTCTCATTATGTCCACTAATTTGTGGGTCAAATCATCTTCGCTTCTTTCACCAGTCTCTAATGTTATAGAAGGCCTTACGGTGACTGGTGGAACGATCAAAGCAGTTAATACCATCCATGCTGGCTTTGCGAATTGTGGATCCAACCCCAAAAGTCTCAAATCGTCATCAGGTATCTTGGATAGGGAATCTTGAATTTCAGTTGGCAGTAGCATTCTTGCCGCTTCATAGAAAGTAGTTGGCTTTTCTAATTTTATCTCAGGTTGTTTTTCTCCACAGTATGGACATACTGAAACCTTCTTTGTTTTTTCCAAGATTTCTTCAACCATTTCTTCTTGGGTTAAAGCCTGTGTTATGCTATCTATTTGTTTTTTGCTTACTAGTACACGCTTGCATGACCTACAGGTGGATTTGATTAGGATGTATATTACTTTTGAAAATTCTGGGTGAATTACGGGCCTTACTAATTCGATATGGGTAAAATGGCCTGGACAGGTCCTTATTTTCCCGCCGCAAGTTTTACATTTCAAGCCCGGGTCTGTTACACCCATTCTTTGATCCACTAAGCCACCGTCTATTGGATAGCCATCTTCATTGTAGGTGTCTGGTACTGTTATTTTTGCAGCACTCATTTTACGAATCATTTCCGGTGAGAACAGGGAGAATTTTACCTCTTTAATCATTTTTTCTATCATTTCTAAACACCTTAAGCCTTGCTCTTTAATATAAGTCTTGGCAGTATTCCTATAGCTTTAATTTCATCAAGCAAGAGTTTGAATGCATAACTCATTTCGACTTCATGTAGTTCATTGCCTTCACATAATGGACAATAATTTCTATTTTTAATGTGGTCGTGTACTGCTATTGAACCACAACTATTACAAACCAATTCAACAGTCTTGTCTGATTCTTCCAATAGACGTTCTTTCAAGAGCAAGCCTGCACCATAACCGATAAGACAGTCTCTTTCCATCTCACCAAATCTCAGCCCTCCTTCTCTTGCTCTTCCTTCTGTTGGCTGGTGGGTGAGTAATTGAACTGGACCACGTGACCTTACGTGCATTTTGTTTGAGACCAAGTGATGAAGCTTTTGGTAATAGATTACACCCATGAATATCTGGGTTTCTATTTGTTCGCCTGATACCCCATCATATAGTGTTTCTTTCCCATATTCCTCGAAACCGTAGTTCCTTAGCACTTTTTTGATATCCTCTTCTTTATCACCGGTGAACGCTGAACCGTCAATCAGATTGCCAGAAAGGCTGGCTGCCTTTCCTCCTATCATCTCTAAAATATGCCCTGCAGTCATTCTTGAAGGAATCGCGTGTGGATTAAGTATTAAGTCCGGCACTATTCCCTGCGCTGTGAATGGCAAATCTTCCTGTGGGGCCAGTAAGCCTACCACACCTTTTTGCCCATGTCTTGAAGCAAACTTGTCTCCGTTTTCAGGTATTTTTATACTCCTTACTTTAACTTTCACTAGTTTATTTCCGGATGGACTTTCTGTAAGCATTACTGAGTCGACAATACCCTCTTCGCCACTTTTTGCTGTTATTGAATTTTCTCTTTTCTTCTCCTCAGTTAAACCAAAGGCTGAAATTTCTTCCAAGAATCTTGGTGGTGAGGTTTTACCGACTAAAACATCTTTTGACTTTACTTCACTCTCTGGGACTATTATTCCGTCTTCCCCTAAATTGCGGTACATTTCTTCTTCCCTGTAGCCGCCGACAGTAGGGTTAGGAATTTCAAACTTGTCTTTTTGACCGCCTGGGTATCTTCTTTCTTCAGTTTCGTATGTCTTGTAGAAGGCAGACCTACCCAAAGCCCTGTCGATTGCATTTTTATTTATTACTACTGCGTCACCCATATTATAGCCAAAGTAGCTTGTGATTGCAACTACAAAGTTCTGGCCTGCAGGTCTTTCTGAGAACTTGAGCAGCTTGTAAGGTTTTGTTTGAACTAATGGTTGTTGTGGGTAGAATAGGAAGTGTGCCCTTGAATCTCCCCTTAGTTGAAAATTGTTGGTGTACAAACCTAGGGACTGCTTACTCATTGCGCAGGCCATAGTAATTCTTGGTGAAGAGTTATACTCTGGGAAAGGCAGAACTGAAACAGTAATTCCAGTTATTGTTAATGGGTCTATGTCTAAGTGAGTGTGCTCATTCGTTAGGTCTTTTTCACTTATTGCCAGATACATGTGTTCTCCAGATTCCTCTGCATCCAAATATTCAATCACACCCATTTTAACTAGGTCTTTCCAGGTTATTTCTCCTTTCTTTAACTTTTCTTTCAATTCTGGAGTGAACTTGGGTTTTCCATTTTCTACTATGATATAGGGTCTTCTTGCCCTTCCCGAATCTGTGTTGATGTGAAGCTCTTTTGTCTTTGGGTTAAGACCGAAATTAACCTCTGGGTTGATTTCGCCGTTTCTTCTTTTCTGCCTTAATTCTCTGTAAAGGCCAATCCCATTAGTATGGAATCCTATCAAACGGCCGTTGACATAGACTGCGACTTTCTCAGGTGGTCTTGGCTTTTTTGACATTTTTTTCACTCCTATTCAATATAGACATTTAAACTCTTGAGAATTGTTTCAATATTCTTTTCTGATTCAACTCCAGTGGAAATTTCACATAGTAAAGCCATGTTTTTGACTAAAGCACATGAAGGCCCTTCTGGAGATTCATTTGGACATAAGTAACCATAATGTGTTCCGTGCAGGTCACGGGCTTTGAAATGCGGATGCTTCCTGCTTAGTGGTGATATTATCCTTCTTAAATGTGAAGTGCTTGCCAGGAAATTAGTCCTGTCCAATAACTGGGAAACTCCTGTTTGACCTGCAATCCAATTACCAGTAGCCATTGAGTAGCGAATTCTTTCACTGAGTGCGTCTGGTCTGACTAGAGTTTGTACTACTAGTCTCCTGCCTCTTGCTGCTGCACGCTCTATTTGATAAGCAATATCCTTTACTAGGAATTGGAAAGCATACCTAAACAATTCTTCCATTAAGTTGCCTGTCAGTTTAATTCTCTTGTTCATGTAGTGATCTTTGTCATCTTTCTGAATCTCTTTGTTTGCAACACGAATTGTCTTCTCTGCCATCTTGATCAGGTAGTAGGCCTTTGCCAACCTGTCTTCAGGCGTCACACCTATGTGAGGTAGTAGATAGGTATCAAGTAAAATTTCTGCCCTTTTTACACGGTATTCCTTGGCTTGCCCTGGAGCTGCTTTCTTCCCTATCTGCTCAAAGGCTTGCTCTTGGTTTTTCATTTCTTCTACTTCGAAGTTAAGGTAAATATCCCTCAGGATATGTAGTTCGTTGTTAAAGGCTGAGAGTATTTTTTCATCACTGCTTAGGCCTAAAGCCCTTAGAACACAGATTAGACTTAGATCGTTGGGTGCGGCAGGGAATGAAACTGTGGATACCCCTTCATTTGACCTCTCAACTGCACAGCGTGCCCTAAAACCTAATCTAGTTGAGAAGACTTTGGAGATTATGACTGCTCCATCCTTTTCTTTTGAGACTATTATTCTGTTGGGAGCTAAATCCTCAATGCTTACCAGTACTCTTTCACTGCCATTGATTATGAAATAACCGCCTGGATCATTAGTGTCTTCTTTGGATTCTATAAGCTCTTGCTCATTCATACCGTCTAGATGACACAACTTGGACTTTACCATTACAGGCAATTCACCAACGAAAACCTCGGAATAACCACGTCGTTCTACTCCACCCACAACTGGAATAATTTCCAGAAATAAAGGTGCTGCATAGGTTAGATCCCTTAGTCTAGCTTCCATTGGAATGATTGACCTTCTTGATCCGTCCGCTTCAATTATCATCGGCTTTTCTACTCTGATGTTGCCCAACTTTAGCTTATATCCCTCGACATTTGGCTCAATAAGGGCTACGTTCTTTATTACTTCCTGAAGGCCCAGGTCTACAAAGCGATTATAGGACTCTAAATGCTGTTTAACTAATGCATTTTCTTTAAAATATGCTTCAAGCAACTCTTTTGACATTGTATATACCTCACTTTATTACTAACCTGTAATAAGGCGTACCTTCCTCACTCTTTCTTAGTATTTTAAGAACGTCACCTTCCTTTGCATCCATGGCTTTCACTACTGGGTCATTTGCTTTTATCTTCGGAAGCTGTATCTTTGTTATACCAAAACGGGCTAGAACCTCTTTTTCCTCTTCCTTGGATAATATTATGTGTTCGGGCACAAGCATGTGTCCAAGGATGTGTTTCGGTTCCAACAAGATACCACCACAGGTAAAGAAATCGTTAGTAAAATGATATTTTGGAGCGAAAAGTATTTAAAGGTTTTGATTCAAAACATTGGCTCGATGAAGAAGAGA
>JACQQB010000122.1 GCA_016207225.1 Microcaldota archaeon
AGGCTTTACAGTCCAGGCCACAACAAATGAGCTGCTTGCAGAAGAGGCGCCAGATGCTTATAAAAACGTTGATGATGTAGTTAAGAGCGTAGCACAGGCAGGCATATCTGGCATAGTGGCCAGGTTAATACCGATGGGTGTTGCGAAGGGTTAAGCATATGGTTTGTTGGCTGATGTTTTTACAAAGGGTTACTAATTCAATAAAATCGGTCGAGCCAAACTTATACAAAAGAAAGCAGTTGGCGATAGAAGTTTTGAAGGAGATGGAGTTTGAGGAGAGCCATAACCTGGAGAAGATGAAAAAGTCAATTGAGGATTTGGGAGATGAAGGTCTTATTCTAAGAGCTAAGGACATGAAAAGAAGGAAGGGAAAGACAGAAAAGAAGGAGGAAGAGTCTGACGAGGCAATGGCACAGGAAGAGAGTTCGGAATGAGTGGGGCCGCCGAGATTTGAATTCCCTAAACTTTTTTTTAGAAAGCTTACTCGGGTAACCGACTCCCGAAGCCGGACGCATACCAGGCTTATGCCCATCTCTTTATAGCTAAAGAAACAGTTAGCACACGGCCCCAGTGGTTTTAATTATATATCGAACAAAATTAAAAGCATGAGTGAAGAGCTTGGTCCTTACAGCAAGGCAAGAAAGGTTATTGCTGGTGCTATTTCCGCTTCATGTAAGAGATTGCAATATAACGTTAGTCCGCAGCTTGCCGAGGATTCAATCCAAGAAGCAAAGGCGGAGTTTGGGGATTTGGCCAGTACGATAGCTTTTGATTTGGCAAAACAGTTAAAACAAAACCCAAGGGTAATTGCAGAAAACATAAAGTCTAAAATTGAAAAGGATAAGCTTATTGAAAAGGTTGAAGTCATAGGAGTTTATTTGAATTTCTTTTTAAGCAGTGAATATTACGAGCTAGTTTTAAGGGAGATTTTGAAAAGCGAAGAGTATGGGAGCGGGAAGAAACAAAAGAAAAAAGTATTGATTGAGTTTCCATCAGTAAACCCGAATAAGCCCTGGCATGTCGGGCATATGAGAAATGCGATTTTGGGTGATTCATTATCCAATGTGCTGGAATTTTATGGTTATGAGATTGAGAGGGAGAATTACATAGACGATTTAGGATTGCAGGTTGCGCAGAGTATTTGGGGTTATTTGCATTTGAGTGATAGAATGGATAAGAAAGCTGACCATTGGTTGGGTGGGCAGTATGTTGAGGTTGCAAAAAGAATTGAGGAAGAAGAGGTAATCAAGGAAGTTAAGAGTATAGTTAAGGAACTAGAAGAAGGTGACAATGAAATTTCTAAAATTGGCAGAGAGTTGGCTGAAAAGTGTGTTTTAGCCCAGTGTGAAACTGCCTATAAATTGGGAATTTACCAGGATGTGCTCGTGTGGGAAAGTGACATAGTTAGGTCTAAGCTCCTGGAGAAAGGGCTTGAGCTACTGCTGGAATCAGGAGCTGCGATTAAAGAAACAGAAGGAAAAAATAAGGGCTGCATTGTGGCCAAGTTAGAGCAGTTGGAGGAGTTCAGGGATTTGGAAAGCCCTGATAAGGTTTTAGTAAGGTCTGATGGGACTGCAACATACACAGGTAAGGACATATCGTTCCAGCTATGGAAATTTGGGATAATAAAAACTGAGCTTTTATTTTCTTCATTCTGCAGGCAGCCGTCTGGAAAAGAATTGTTTACGACAGGCCGGAATGGGAAAAAAATGAAGTTTGGAAGTGCGGATATTGTGATAAACGTAATTGGAGTTGAGCAGAAATATCCGCAGGCAGTAATAAACAGCCTGCTGAAGCTTATGGGTAAAGAGAAGGAGGCTGAAAATTCGATACATTTGGCATATGAACATGCATGGCTGCCTGAAGCTAAGTTCTCTGGGAGGAAGGGCACTTGGTTGGGCTATACTGTTGATGAGGTAGTTGAAGAGGCGATAGAAAGAGCCAGGCAGGAGATTAAAAACAGGTTCAAGGACATGAGCGAGCAAGAAAAAGAAAAAATAGCTCTTGCAGTTGGGATAGGTGCACTTAGGTTTGGCTTTATCAGAACTGTGCCTGAGAAGAAGATAGTGTTCAAGTGGGAGGAAGCATTGAACTTTGAAGGGGATAGTGCACCTTACATACAGTATTCCTATGCAAGGACTGCTAGGATTTTAGAAAAGGCAGGCAAGGTAGGGAAAGGAGACTATAGGCTATTGCAAACTGATGATGAGAAGGCTTTGATTAAATTGCTTGCAGTATTTCCGGAGGTTATATGGAAAAGCTCTAGGGATTATAGACCACATTACATAGTGGATTATCTTTTGGATTTGGCCGCTTCTTTTAGCAAGTTCTATAGTTCTTCCCCAGTTTTACAAGCAGATGCTGAGTTGAGGAATGCTAGACTGGGGTTGGTGATGGCCACTGGAAGAGTAATCAGGAGCGGATTGACATTATTGGGAATTGAGGCGCCGGCAAGAATGTAGATTAAGGATTTTAAATATTGTTCTTCAAATTATAGTGTACAGGGAGACGTTTGAGTTTAAGGGCCTGTAGCGCAGCCTGGAAGCTTTCATGAGATAGCTGGGTAAACAGCGCGGCAAAAAAGATAGAGTATTAAAGTACCCTGTCTAAATTTCCGTAAGCCTTCTAACTTTATAGGAAGATAGCTGAAGGTCGAGGGTTCAAAAAGATTTTGAGAATCCCTCCAGGCCCGTATTTTTTGAGGTGAGCAGATGGAAGAAAAAGTGAAACAGATTATTGCATTGATAGACATGGTCATAAGTGATACAACAGTACCTAAGAACATAAGGAAAGCAGCAACAGGGGCAAAGGAAAAGTTAATGACAGCAGAGGAACTTAATGTCAGAGCTACTGCAGCAATTTATGCTTTAGATGAAGTTGCGGAGGACATAAACATGCCAATGCATGCAAGAACTCAGATCTGGTCGATAATAAGTGCGCTAGAAACTGCGAAGACAGAGTGATAGTGTTGTTATGCAGGTTGAGGAGTTTCTGAAGAGTCTTATAGAAAAAGACATTTTGATTACTCCAGATGCGTTAGAATTGCTGAAAAGCTCCGAAGAAGCCTTTAAGGGAGTTAATGAGATTTTAACTGAAAGAAATGTTTTCATTTTAACTAAGCAGATAATCGAGGAAAAGCTTAAGGAAAAGGAAGAAAAAAAGGTTCCGTTGCCTGAAGAGATTCAGGTCAATAGGTCTGGTAACTTTAAGCCTTTGGCCCGGGAATATAAAGCTGATTTTAAGATTATTGAAAGGCACGATGTGAGTGGTAAGTCTAAATGCACTGGCATTGTGGATGATTTTGTAGGTTATTTTAGGGATAGGTATAGAAAAACTTTGAATGTTTTGAGAACAAGGACTGGGAAGGTTGGGATAAGCCCAATGATAAGCTTGAAGAGTATGATGAGGGGCAGAGAGGTAAGAATTGCTGGAATAGTAAATTCAAAGAATGTCACTAAAAAAGGAGATTTGCTTATTGAAATGGAAGATGAGGAAGAAGTTGCAAAAGTCTTGGTTTTAAAAAATGATAAGGAGTGTTTTGAAAAAGCAAACAAGTTGATAATGGATGAGGTAGTTGCAGTTGATGGAAGGGCCAGTGGCCCGTTTGTGATTGCAAATGATATAGTTTGGCCGGAACTGCCGATCAATCAACAGAAAAAGACTGAGAAGGATTTAGGGATTGCATTTATATCGGACACGCATGTTGGGAGCAGATTCTTCATGCAGAAGCAATTTGTTAAAATGCTAAAGTGGCTGAATGGGGGAATTGACGGGGATAGGAATAGGGAGTTGGTGGGAAAAATAAAGTACCTGATCCTAGCTGGGGATGTTGTGGATGGTATTGGGGTGTACCCAAGACAGGAGAAGGAATTGGTGATTAGGGACATTTACGGCCAGTACAAGGAATTCGGAAAATTATTGCAGAATGTTCCTGATTACATAGAGGTTTTTATAGGTCCGGGCAATCATGATGCAGTAAGAAGGGCAGAGCCGCAGCCAAAGTTGCCAAAGGAGCTGACTGACGAGATAAATGCGCCCGCAAATGTCCATTACTTGGGAAGCCCTTCAACAATAGAAGTGGAGGGCCTTAAAACTCTTGTCTACCATGGCACTTCCATCGACTCTGTGATAGCATCCATTCCCGGCTTGAGTTATCAGAATCCTGAAAAATGCTTGATAGAACTTTTGAAAAGGAGACACTTGTCACCAATTTATGGAGAAAACCCTATAGTCCCGGAAGAAAAGGACTATATGTTCATTGAAGACAGTATAGACATATTCCATACTGGACACGTGCACAGGAATGGATATGTAAACTATCGCGGAGTTGCAGTAGTTAATTCGGGCGCATGGCAGGATAGGACGGATTTCCAGGTTAGACAGGGGCACGTGCCTACACCATGTATAATGCCCATTTATGAAACGCATTATGCTAAAATGAATTTCGTTAATTTCTTGGCTGGGGAGGGTGTTTGAGGTGCAGGAGTATTTCCCATATTTGCAGAAAAAATTGGAAGAGGCATATGCCATAGCTAAAGAGGCTAGAAGCAAGAATATGGATCCGGAGCCTGAGCCTGAGATTATTCCGACTTCAGACATTGCTACGCGTGTAGAAGGACTCGTGGGACCTAAGGGAATTGCTGATGGGATAAGGGCTTTGGGTTTGGACAGGCCGCATGAGATTATTGCGTTTGAAATTGCCAAGGAGATCCTGGTTGGGAAATATGGGAAAGGGGATAAGGAAAAATTAATAGACCAGGCGGTACGAACTGGCGTGGCCATCTTAACTGAAGGAGTTTTAGTTGCACCCACTGAGGGTATTGCTTCCATTAGACTAAAGCAAAATCC
>JACQQB010000119.1 GCA_016207225.1 Microcaldota archaeon
ATTTTTCAGGGTTGGACTTTTCAGTTATTGAGTCTGTAATTTTAGCAGATAAGAAAGAGGAAGCATAAAATATGTTGTTTATTTTTTTAACTATGACATCTTGAGATGGAGGAATTTCGTATTCGCTCATGAACTCGATAACGTTGAGCCTTTCTATGACTATTGGAATTATGATGTAGCCGTATTTCCAGAATAAGATAGAAAGTGATGCAAAAAGTGATGAGAGGAATGCCAGCAATATGTTGCCCGACAATATTGAGAGTAGAATGGATGATATAGCTAAAGCCATTCCAAGCATTCCAAACCGTTTGTTTGTTATTATTGCATCTTGCATAGTTACCACTAAACAGCTTCAAAACCGCTTAAAGTTATTTCAGCCCCTAACAGGCTTGCTAGCTCACGAATTGCAAAGGATGTTACCAATATGCTGAGGGTAGGAAGTATGAGAATTTGAAGAATTAGAGCTGATTGTAAGATTGTGATTGCTTTCACAAGACTGTTTACAGAGTCGTAGAATTTGTTGTTAGTTAGCTGTGCCATTAGCTTTTCAGCTTCTCCAGTATCATTTATATTTAGTGAGAGGATATATGAAAAATTGCCAACAAATATGTCAAGCTGGCTCTTGTTGTTTAAGATTTGCTCGTTTAATTCCTTTATAAGTTGAAAATTGAAGACAAAGGTAAGTGGATAGATTACATATGAGCCTATTGCAATTGCTATTAGCACCGCACCGAGTTTTCTAGTTGCAAAAAACACCGTAGTATAAGACCCAGCGGCAAGAACGTTGAGAGCATTAATGCATCAATTGCATATAGCAGGTTGATTTGGATATAAATACTGAAAAGTAAGAAGTAAAGCAATTCAAGAATTTTTGAAATTACATTTATTATAGGTATTAAGGCATTGAATGGATTAAAAGTTATAATAAAATTGAATGAAAGAGAGGATAAGAAAGAGATGATAGCGTTAGCTGAAAAAAGTATGCTTGCCAGTTCCGAGACGTTTAGGGATAGATTATACAAATAACACTGACTGAAGCCAATTATGGTATTTTTGTTGTAGAATAGACATGTGAAATTATTTTCTGGAACTAGACCAGTTAGAGCTGTGTTCAAAGTGGTAATTAGAAGAAAGAGTCCTCCAATAAGTGCCGAGTTTATAATCGCTTGCAAAAGCTCTTCTTTTCCCCATATTGTGAGTTTTTTATTTTGAAGCGCTTTGCCTATTCCTATTGAAATACCAGATAGCATTATCATTATTACTATGGCAGTAGTTGCTGCCAAGTAAGGCTCACCTTGACTTATGATGTCATCTAGCAAAACCATAACAAACACTCGCATAAATAAGAACTGCTAGGGGTAGATGGTGAAATACCTAGCAGCCTTATTTTTAGACTAATAACTTCTCTGCTATTTTCTCAAATGTGTCTGCAGTTGCTGTTATTGCGGCTACCATCACACCGCCAACAAATGCGCCTGTTGCCATTACCTGCCATCTGCCCCTGGATTCTGCAGGCTGAGTTTGTCCAAAACCATAGCCTAAACCACCGATCAGAATTAGTAGTATAGATACTATTGGTCCTATCGCTCTTAAAACCGCCTGCCAATTTTGCAGAATGTCCACTATTCCCGCCATTTCTCGCCACCTCCTCATTAATATATAAATAGTATACCACTTCAGTCGAAGTAAATATATTTTTTATATATTAAAAGTAGTTTAGAAAAGAAAGATATTTAAATCTATAGGTTCATATTTAAATTTACATTTTATAGTATATAATTAATATACTGGCGACTGGCATGGAAAACTTATCAAAAACTTCGTTGAGGATACTCGAGTTGATCTATGATGAACCGTTAACTTTGCGAGACATGGAGAAGCAAGGAGTTAGCAGACCAACTTTTTTGAAATTCGTAAATCAGGCAAAAAAGCTTGGAGTGATAAAAACCGGTGAATTGAAGGGCTACTATTATATTCTAACAAAAAAAGGCAGGAAAGTTTTGAAGTATGCCAAAGCAATTAAAAAAGAATTGGAAAGAGAGAGCGAGTTATAACCTAGATTTGAAGAGAAACATTTTACAAAAAAGTGGATATGTGTAATCCATTTAGGGATTTAGCTTGTTATTTAGATCGCATTGTGTTTGAAAAAGAAATTTTTTGCAATTTCTGCAGCTATAAAATAGAGAGAGATTACGAACCCGACTGCTATCAGGTAGTTCATACTTAATGGCACAAAATTGAAGAAGGAAGCTAGTGGCGAGTATATTATTCCAACGCTGAATACTGTGGCAAGCACGGAAGTTATTAGCAGTAGCATGCTTGGAATGCTTTTGTAAAACGGCTGCTGCGTGCGTATCGCGAATGTTATTATTATTTCTGAAAGAACTGATTCCAGGAACCACGCTGTCCTGAACAGGTCCTCCGGGGCTTGCAGCCAGTATATCAAGGAGAGTATGATAAGCGCGTCAAAGACAAAGCTGAGAAAGCCGAATTGAATCATGAACTTGGAGATTATGCCCAGATCCCATTTCTTTGGCTTGCGTAGGAATGTTTTGTCCACATTGTCCGTAGATACTGTTAACAGTGGTATGTCTGAGATTAAGTTGTTTAGCAGTATTTGCGATGGCAGAAGTGGAATGAATTTAAGAAAGAGCGAGGAGAGGGCTATGGTGAACATATTCCCGAAGTTAGCGCTTATCGTGTTTAGGATGTATTTCATTATGTTCCCAAAAACTTTTCTGCCTATTTTAACCCCAGTCACTACACTTTCAAGGTTTTTGTTGAGCAGGATTATGTCAGCGGCATCTTTTGCCACATCCACTGCGTTATCTACTGAGATTCCTACGTCCGATGCCCTTAAGGAAGGTGCGTCGTTTATGCCGTCGCCCATAAAGGCTACAGTGTGCTTCCTCCTTTTTAGGGCTAGGATTATCTGGTATTTCTGCTCTGGCGTTACCCTAGCGAAAACATTGTATCTTTCTGCGTATTCCTCCAATTCTTTATCTTCAAGCTGATCCAGGTCTGAGCCAAGAATTATCCGATTTTCTTTGATTTCCATAGCTATGTCTGAGCAAAGTTTTCTTGTGACTAAAGGACCATCACCAGTCAGGATTTTTAGTTCGACTCCTAAATTTTTAAGATCTTTTACAGTGTGCTGGGCAGTTTTCTTTGGAGGTGCGCTGAACAGAAGAAACCCTGTGAGAGTTAGGTCTTTTTCATCTTCCACAGTGAAGTCCTTGCTTTGTTTGGACTTTTTGATCGCCAGTGCCAGAACACTATAGCCCTGGTTGGCATAATTCTCGTGCATTTCATGGGCTTGTTTGTCCATTGCCGTTTCCTGGCCATTTTGCAGTTTTTTTGAACAGATCTGCAGGACAGACTCTGCCGCGCCTTTGGTTATCATGAGAAATTCATTCCCCTGCCTTAGAACTACGCTCATGCGCTTGCGCTTGAAATCGAAGTTGATTATATCGAATGGAACTGTGCCCATAAGCAGTTCAAACTTCTTTTTTTCAATCTGCCTGTATGCTAGCCCGTAAATTGCAGCGTCGAAAGGATTTTTGACCCTGAGTTTGCCTTTTTTGCCAAGCAGAGTGGAGCATAGCAAAGCATCTGCCAACAGATCTTCTGAATTGGCATTGTCCAAGCCGACCGCTTTTTCCAGGCTTATTTTTACATCTCCCAGAGTGCCAGTCTTGTCTGAGCACATTATATCCATGTTGCCAAGGTCTTCAATGGAGATCAGTTTTTTCACGATTACCTTCTTCTTTGCCAGCTCCAGTGCGGATGTGGAAAGTGCTATGGTTATTACAATGGGCAAAGCTTCTGGGGTGATGCCTACTGCAAGCGCAAGGGCAAAAAGGAAGGAGATCAGGAGATTTTTCCCTAAAAGGGCGTTGATAACAAAAACAAAAACAGTCATTGCCAGGGTGATTTTTATCAGCATGTTGCCGAATTCATTTATGTTGCGTTCAA
The DNA here is from genome assembly GCA_016207225.1 of Microcaldota archaeon. Classification (GTDB taxonomy): domain Archaea; phylum Micrarchaeota; class Micrarchaeia; order Burarchaeales; family JACQQB01; genus JACQQB01. The sequence continues at coordinate 3,976 of JACQQB010000119.1, forward strand.
AGCTTGTTGCAGGGACTTTTGCACTTAGAGTCAGTGCAGTTTTCCCAAAAAATGTATCCTGGCCTGTTGCTGTTACTATGCCAGTTGCATAGCCATTTGTAACCACAGTGCCCATAAAGCCCATGTTTGAAATTTCCTGTGGTTTGTTGTCTTGCAGGTTGATCGGCTCCTTGTGCTTTTCAACAGGCATCGATTCCCCGGTTAGGCTGGATTCGTTTGTTTGGAAGTCTTCGCTGGAGATTATGCGGAAATCTGCAGGTATTTTGTCACCTATCTGAACCGTAATCATGTCCCCTGGAACTAGTTCGCGCGCATCGATATCCTTCCTAACTCCTGCCCTTGTCACTACACCGGTAAATGAGATGTATTTTTTAAGGCTTTGGAGAGCTTTTTCCGATTTGTATTCCTGGACAAAGCCCAGAATGCCGTTTACACTCACTATCAGAAGGATGACAGATGCTTCAATCGTGTCGCCCAGATAGAATGCAATTGCAGTTGCAGAAATAAGGATGTAGATTAATGGGTTGTTGAACTGTGAAATGAGAATTGAAAAAGCATCTTTTCTATCTTTTTCCGGGATTTCGTTTGGGCCTGCTTTTTTCCTTCTGGCGCCAGCTTCTTCATCCGTGATGCCCTGAGAGGACGTTGTGTATTCTTGATATAGTTCCTTTTCTGAAAGCTGCCAGGGTTTACTCAACCTACCACCAGTGGTGGAATTTAGATACTTGTTCTTTTATCCTTATAGGCTCAGTGAGTAGATTATTACCGCAAAAGTTATCCCTGCGATTATACAATAATAGCCGAATAGGTATAGTTTTTTCGCCTCAAGGATTTTCATCAGGAAGCCAATACTTAGATAACCAGTTATGAATGCTGCAATTGTTCCAGCTATAAGAGAGGGTAGTAGTAAGTTTAGGTCTAAAGTTGAACCATTAATCGACAGGTATTCTATGATGGACGCCACGGCCATTGCTGGCGCGCCTATGAAAAATGAGAATTCAGCTGCTTCCAAAGGGTTGAGGCCTAGGAGCCAGCCGGCTCCTATTGTGCTTCCTGAACGGGATATGCCAGGAGCAACTGCAATTCCTTGTGCCAAGCCTATAAGAGCGGCCTTGGAAGGGGATAGCCTTTGGTCATATTTTGCAAATCTTGAAGCAATAAGTAGGAAAATGCCAGTAACGACTATAAGCAGGCTCACTGTTAATGGCTGGGTAAATAGACCCTTGAAGAATACTCTTCCGGCAAATCCTATTATTGCGGTTGGAATGCCGGCAAGTATGATTAACGCTATGTAATTCAAGGCATCTTTCTTAAGTGCGACTGCACCTAATAACAGAGAGATTATCTTATTTCTAAGATATACGAGCAGGGCTAAAGTTGTTCCGATCATTATTATGATATCGAATTCTGGTGGTGTCTGTATCCCCAGCAAAGCCTGGGCAACAACCAAATGGCCTGAGCTTGAGATTGGAAGCCATTCAGTGAAACCTTGAATAAGACCAAGAAAAATTGCTTGTAGGATGTCCATACTATAAATGTAAAAAAGAGGATTTTAAAGCTTAATTTAGTTTGAATCCTTTCTTCATGAACTGCTCCATCTGTTTTCTGAAGCCGCGGTTCTTCTTGAACATGTTGAACATTTTCTTAACCTGCTCAAACTGGTTTAGGAATTCCTTGACTTCCTCTATTTTGGTTCCTGATCCTTTTGCTATTCTCTCAATCCGTCCTTTGTTCTTCTTGATCAGTTCTGCATCGTTCCTTTCCTGCAGAGTCATTGAGTTTATTATTGATTCAAATTTCTTCAGCTTTCCCTCGCTCTGCTCCAGCATGTCTTTTGGCAAGTCAACCGCCCCAATCATGCCCAACACGTTCTTTAATGGGCCTAACTTCTTGGTTGCCTTTAGCTGCTCATAAAAGCCTTTGATAGTAAGCTCATCCTCTACTAATTCCCCTAAATTCTGCTCTTTGCTTACCTCTTTAACTTTTTCCAATAATGCCTCTAAGTCTGGAAAGCCCAGAAGCTTGTTGACAAATCGCTTGGAATCATATGTTTCCAAATCCTCCAATTTTTCCCCAGTGCCTATGAAGGCGAGTTTGGATTTGGAGGTTGCCACTGCGCTTACTGCCCCACCTCCTTTGCCGCTGCCATCCATTTTGGTGACTATGACCCCTGTTAGGCCGATGTTCTTGTTGAATTCGCTGGCTTGTTTTTCTGCCACCTGACCCAAATCTGCACTTACAACCAGGAATTTTTCATCCGGCTTGAAAATTTCGTTGATCATTTTCAATTCTTCTGTTAGCTCATTATCAAAAGCACTCCTTCCTGAAGAGTCTAGGAGTAGGATTTCCTTATCACCCAGTTGAGTTAACGCATCGTTGATTATTTTTCTAACGTCTGTAATCTTGTCGCCATAGAATGAAACATTAGCCTTTTCAGATAGTTGCTTTAGCTGCTCGTAAGCTGCAGGCCGGAACAGGTCACAACATATTACACCCACACTCAGGCCTTTCTGCCTGTAAAAACGTGCTAGCTTGGCTATGCTGGTGGTTTTACCTGAACCCTGCAGGCCTAGAAGAAGAATTCTCTGATTTTTTAGGTTGGGTTCAAACCTGTCTCCCATCAGCTTTACAAGCTCGTCATAAACTACCTTTATAGTGTGCTCCTTTGGGCTTATTCCTGGCAATGGCTTTTCATTAAGGACTTTTTGCTCTATTATTTTTGAGAAATCGAAAACTAACTGTACATTCACATCACTGGCAATGAGAACCCTTTGCATTTCCTTTATGAATTCCTTTACTGCCTTTTCATCGATTAAGGCTGC
>JACQQB010000116.1 GCA_016207225.1 Microcaldota archaeon
AGAATAGGTTTTATAATTGAATGGAGAAGTTTTTGTTTGAGTAGTTTTACCTATTTCAAAACTATTGAACATTTCTTCCAGGATTGTCTCATATTTACTCTTTTGTGACTTTTCAACAATAGTTTCTAACCTGTACAGAATAGTGTCTTGTTTAATGTAGATTATTTTTATTAGTAACTGTGAGACTGGATCTTCGAGTTCAATCAGCTGTGCTGAGTAACCTTTGAACTTGATGGATTTTTTATTGGTAATCCTATCAGTACTTAACAAAAAGTCTTTTTCAATTGTTTCAACATCCTCGAATGACTTGTTAGGATAGATTGTAACTGTAAAGCTTTCTTGGAAGTCATAATAAGAATCCTCTTTTTCTGAAGAAAATTGGACAGACATGTCTTTTTGTATCTTCCAATCTTTGGGGTGACTTATGGAGAATTCTTGAGTATTAAAAGTATCATAGGTTATTTCCTTCTCACCAAATGAGGTGCATCCTAAAAGTAGAATGGATGTTAGTAAGTAAAAACTAAGAATGGCGTGATTTTTCATGTGATTCACTATTGATTGGGTAAATATTTAAAGCCAGGAGTGAGAGTTGAACTCACCTACGCCGGTTTCTACTTTTTAAAAATCTGCAGCCGGCTGCATAGCCGCTCTGCCATCCTGGCATTGTGGTAGAATTAGGTAAAAGCAGAAATAATAAGCTTATTTCAGCAGCTCTTTGTCAATCATGGTCTTAAACGTATTGAAAGGTTGGGCACCGATTACCATTTGTCCGTTTACAAAGAATGTCGGTGTACCGGTAATTCCTAGCTTTTCACCCAGTCTTAATTCAGAGATTACGATTGGCTTTTTTTCACCGCTGTCCAAGCATGCGTCAAACTTGGCCCCATTCAAGCCGAGTTCTCTTGCATATTTCTTGAGGCTTACTGTATCCAGGGCATTTTGGTTTGCAAAGAGCTTGTCATGGTATTCCCAGAACTTTCCTTGGTCTACAGCACATTCGCTTGCTTCAGCAGCTTTCTCAGCCTTCTCATGTATTTGCATTAGTGGGAAATGTCTGTACTCAAGCCTTATATCCTGTCCATAGTAACTTTCAAGTTCTTTGATGACTATTGTCCCCTTAGCACAGAAAGGGCATTGAAAATCGCTGTATTCTACTACAGTGACTTTTGCATTTTCCCCACCCTTAAAAGGCTTGGAGTTTTTAGTTACATCTACCAGTTTTTCGTCTCCAGCGCAGCCTAGAAGAAGTAAGCTTAGTACGGTCAGAATAAATACATATTTCATGCTAAAACCTCGTTTTAAACGCATCGTAGCCGTTTGGGTTGATTTTTTTCTTGTTTAAGTAAATTCCTTTCCCTTTTCTAACATTGCCTATTGGGTGAATATTGCCACCAGCATTTTTAATCTTATCCTGTAGTTTCTCGAAATGTTTGGAGTCGGCACTTAATAATAACTCATAGTCTTCCCCAATATTTAAGATTTGCTCGATAGGGATGCCATGGCCTCTTGCAAACTTTCTGACATAAGTATCAACTGGTATTTTGTCAAGTTCGATATCAATTCTAACGTTGCTTGCTGAGGAGATTTCACTTACGGAGTAGAGTAATCCATCGGTAATGTCCATTCCTGCAGCCTTGATTTTACTTTCAGCTACGATTCTTCCTTCCCTGATTCTTGCAGTCGGATGGAGAAAAGCATTCAGGATCTTCCTAGGTACTTTTTCATTTTTAAGCAGGCCAAGCATCCCGCATGCCGCAGAGCCTATATTGCCAGTAACTGCAATTATGTCTCCTTCTCTGGAGTTTGATCTTTTTAAAATATCGGCATTTTGCATTGTGCCCACAGCAATTCCGGAGATGGTTAGTTCTTTAGCTTTTTTAGTATCGCCACCAACGAATGGAATGTTATACTCCCTGCAGGTGCTGTTTATTCCACTGATGATTCTTTTAAAGTCTCTAAATTCATAAGTTGAAGGAAGGCCAAAGGCTGCAAGAAAGGAGATGGGCAAGGAGCCCATTGCAGCCAGATCACTTAAATTGGCGATGGTTATTTTTCTACCGATTTGTTCAAAAGTCATTTGAACTGGAAAGTGTGTACTCAAGAACATTATGTCTGTAGTCAAGACTACTGTTTCATTCCCGACTTTTACGCAGGCCGCATCATCTGCCCCTGGCTTTACTAGAACATTGTTGTTGGAGAAAAGACCGGCAGTTATGTATTGTATGAATTTCTTTTCACCCATTTTAAAAGCTCTCAACCAACCACCACATAAATTATATATAGTGCGTATACTAAAGTCTAGTTGTATGGGTATTCTTTGAAGCTGGTATATATAGCTAAAGGGTGAGAAAATGCAGGCGACTGAAGAAATGCAGTGGTTTAAAGAAGCAATTACTATGGATTATGAAGAGCCGTTAGGAAAGGCTTTGTCTGCCCTACAGAAATCAAAAACATGCATAGTAATTACCAGAGATAACAAATATTATGGCATTTTGGATGATAGACACATAAGGCAGTTGGCATCTTACCCTTCAGTGGAAAAGGCTGGTTCTGAGGCAATTAGAGCGCCCACAATAGCATTGAACATGCCTGCTGTGGATATTTGCAAATTGTTTTTTACTGACCATTACAAAGCACTCCCAGTTGTTCAAAAGGAAAAAGTTGTAGGCATAATTACAAGGGCAGACCTGCTAAAGATATTGTTGGATGGTGGGGAGATAGGGAAGAGGAGGGTAGAGGAGATAATGAGTTCTCCGCCACTTTACATTGAGGAGAATGCAACGATGATACAGGCAAGGGCTTTAATGAGGTCAGAAAACGTAAAAAGATTGGTAGTTACTAAAAACGGTTCATTCATAGGGATAGTTAGCACTTATGATATTGGTAAGCTGAACAAGCCAAAGGAAAAAGCGCCATTTTTAAGTGAGAAGGTTGCTTATGCCAAGCACCCGATAAGCTCTTTCATGAGAAGCGATGTACTGACAGTAGAGCCTGACGAATCAGTGATTAATGCAGCTAAGCTAATGGCAGACAATGAAATTTCCGCTTTAATCGTGGCCGAGAACAATAGGCCCGTTGGTGTATTGACAGCTACGGATGTATTTGAAACGGTGCTGACAGGGGAAAAGGAAAACATTTGGCTGGTGGGTTTGCCAGAAGAAGATAAGGAATATGCACAGGATATAATCGCTTTGTGCAAAAACACATTAAGTAAGATTGCCCAGAGTTTCAAAATTGAAAGCTTAACCTTGCATGTTAAGAAGCATGGAAGGAAGTACTCTGTAAGGGCTAGGGTGAATCATGGTACAGTTACTTCACTCAGCAATTATGGCTGGGAATTAAAGCAAACAGTCAGGAAAGTGCTTGCAGAGATAAAAAAAGTCCTGGAAAAAGGCAAGCCCAACAGGATGCACACAAGAACTGGTTTGGAAGAGTAGCTGCAAGTATAATTCTGGCAGAAATGGTGTTAGTTTGGTAGTCATAGGCCTAGAAATACATGTTCAATTGAAAACTAAGTCTAAGCTTTTTTGCAAATGCAGTGCTACCTACAGGGATGTTGAGCAAAATAGCAACATTTGTCCTATATGCACTTCACAGCCAGGCTCTAAGCCCATGGCAATAACCAGAAGGGCATTGGAAAACTTACTAAAGATAGGCTTGGCCTTAAATTGCAAAATAAAAATCGATGAAAGAATTTACATCCAAAGAAAGCACTATTTTTACCCGGATTTGCCATCCAACTACCAGAGGACTTCTTTGCCTATTGCCTATGATGGCATGGTTTCAAACATAAGAATTAGAGAACTACACATTGAGGAGGACCCCGGGAGATATGAGTTAAGGAAAGGTTTAGTGGATTACAATAGGTCTGGAGTGCCCTTGGTTGAAATTGTTACCGACCCTGATTTGAGATCGCCAGAAGAAGCGAGGATGTTCCTTGAGGAGTTGCAGGCAATAACCGGATATTTGGATGCGACTAGGGAAGAGCCCGGTTCAATGAGGATAGATGCTAACATCAGCTTGGAGGGTGGAAACAGAGTTGAGGTGAAGAATATCAACTCATACAAGGGAGTTTACACGGCATTGAAATACGAGATAATAAGGCAGGGTAACTTGGTGCAGAAAGGCTTGAAAGTGGAGCAGGAGACAAGGCACTTTGATGAAGCGCAGGGTATTACGCTAGGCTCAAGAAAAAAGGAGTCAGTTGCTGATTACAGGTATATACCAGACCCTGACCTGCCCCCGATATTAGTGACAGAGAGTTTAGTGACAGGTATAAGAAACACAATACCGGAGTTGCCACGGGATAAAGCTAGGAGATTGGTTAAACAGTTTAGGATTAAGGAGGAAGATGCCTGGATTTTGGTGAGTGAAAAAGAAGTTGCAGATTTGTTTGAGGAGTTGGCAAAGGAGATTGACCCACAAGCTTGTGCTTCCTGGCTACGCGGACCTTTGAAAAAGCAGCTTAATTACAGAAACTTATTGTTAAAAGACAGCGGTCTTTCCAAGCAGCATATTAAGGAATTGATACAGATGTATGTTAAAAATGAGATTACAGATAAGATTGCGGATGAGTTACTCATAAGCCTGTTTAAAGAATCAAAATCTCCTAGAAAAATGGCTGAGGAGTTAGGCTTGAAGACAATATCGAATGTAAATGAAATTGAGGAAATAGTGAAGAAGATCATTAAAGAAAGCCCGAAAGCTGTTGAGGATTATTCGAATGGGGAGGAAAAGGCGCTACACTTCCTTTCAGGTAAAGTTATGAAAGAGACTAAGGGGAGAGCATCTCCGGAAATAGTACGGGATCTATTGAAAAAACTAGTGGGAAAATGATAGAAAAAGAAATTTTGAAAACTCTGAGAATGTTGGAGATAAGAATAGGCACTTCATTCACTGTTGAGCAGAGTGGGTATGGAAAAGAAGTAATTGAGAAGTTGGAGAATGAAGGATTTTTGGAAAAGAGAGAAACTGGGTATGTTACGACTCAAAAAATGAGGGAAGTAATTAGAGTTATTCTTACCGGTGGCGTTTATGATATCTTGCATTGCGGGCATGCGTTCTTTTTGCAGAAATGCAAAGAGTTGTGCGATATTTTAGTCGTTGTGGTTGCAGCAGATAGCACGGTGATGAAAATCAAGAACAGAAAGCCTGTGCATGGTGCATTGGCAAGGGCTGCATTAGTGGGTTCACTAAAGCCAGTGGATTTAGCAGTGGTTGGCGATCCCGAGGATAAGTTGAAAGTTGTGAAGAGGGTCAACCCAAATGCTGTTGCGTTTGGCTATGACCAGAAAAATGGAGAAGTTGAGATGTGTAAGAAATTAGGGCTGGAAGTAATCAGAGTGGATAAGTTTTTAGAAGGAGATATGTACAAAACTTCTGGTATAATAAAGAGCTTGCGCAGTAATTAACCTAACATATATATTTGGAGGAAATTGTTTTAAAAGTTTCTTTCAATAAGTGTAATTTTCAGTGGTGGGTGAATGAGTTCCGATATAAACAAAGTGGAAGAAGTCCAGACTTCACTTATAGAGATAAGGAATGCCGAGACTGAGGCAAACAAAATAGTTGAGAGTGGAAAGAGAAAGAAAGAGACTGCTGTTTTGGAGGCTAAGGCAAAGGCAGAGAAACTTCTCGATAAGGTCAATACAGATGCTAGCGAGCTTAAGAACAAGCTTTTGAAAGCAGGTAGGGAAAAGATACAAAAACAAGAGCAAGAGGTATTGGATAATGCCGAAAATGACAAGGAAAAGATGGTGAAGGACGTTAAAGTAAAAAGCTCTTCTCTGATAGATAGGATTTTTATGCAGTTTATTAAATGGTGATTAATTAATGTTGAAGCCAGAGGAAATGAGTAAGATAAGGATCATAGG
>JACQQB010000123.1 GCA_016207225.1 Microcaldota archaeon
GACAATGAGCGAAGAGGTATGGTTCTCGTAAGATATTAGTGCGCTTCTACAAAAATAAGTGACCGGGCTTCCAGCAGTTTGAGCCCGGTTTTCTTACCAGACAAAAAAGAAAAGTGTGCAACTAGTTTGACTTAGTTGCAATAAGCATCGTTTCAGGCTTTCTGAAAATGTTGCTTGCCTTTACTCCTGCCAATATCTTTGTCCCCTTGCTCTCTGTTATATCAACCAGCCTTTGGGTTATTATGCCATCAAAGACTATTGCGTATGGAGCCTCGACTTCACTAAGGGTTTTGAGAAGGTCCCTCACTGGAATTTCGTTTTTCAGGTTTAACTGCTCGTCATAAAGCCTTGCGCGCAGAGTATTTTCAAGCTCATTCAAGCTGCTCAAAAGGGCTGGCGGAACATCTCTTTGTGTTGGTTCAATTCGTGGTGATTGAACTTCCCTGTTTACCTGTTCATGTCTTTGGGGTTGGTATTCTCTGTGGTGCCTTTCTCTCGGCCCCTCATCACGTTCCCTTTTCATAGGGCCGCCTTCCTGCTCAACAGGCACCTTGTTCCTTAGGCACTTGATCAACTCTTTCCTTGTGAGTTCTTCGACTTCCTTTCCTGCAGGAGCCCTTGCCACATAGTCGAGTTCTGCCACTTGGAGCAAGCCGTTCAGTATCATGTCTCCGCCACGGTCTCCGTCAAGGAAGACTGTGACTTCCTTCTCCCTGCACAGTGCAGCAATGGTCTTTGGTACGTTGATGCCTCCAACTGCAATGACATTGTTAACATCATTCTTAAGCAGGTTGAGCACATCTGCCCTTCCTTCCACGATTATTATTGAGTCATAGGTAGTTATGTTTGGACCGCATGGAAGTTTCTCTGGGCCATACTCGTTTATCTCTGCCGTCTTTACTTCCTGCCTTACAAGCTCCGAGATCTCTTTGCTTTCAGGAATTTCAGTCGTGAGTAAGCTCTTAAGCAAACTTTTAGCCCTGTCAATTATGGACTTTCTCTTCATGTTCCTGGTATCTTCAATTTTTTCAACTTTGATAGTAGCTTCGCATGGACCGACTCTGTCCACAGTCTCAAGTGCGGCTGCCAGAATGGAGGTTTCAACCATGTCCAGACTGGAAGGCAGTAATATCTTTCCAGTACTCTTGCCGCCTTTAAGCTGCAAGTCCACTTCAATCCTGCCTATTCTACCGTTTTTCTGAAGCTCACGTAGATCCAGTTCATCTCCAAGCAAACCTTCGGTCTGGCCGAAGATAGCCCCGACTACATCGGGCTTCTCCACCATACCAGAAATCTCAAGATTTCCATGTACTAAGTATTTTACAGTATCTATGTAAGTTTTTCCCATCTAATTCACCTTTTCTTTAGTTAATTCTTTTTCAAATTCCTTTATTTTTGTACAGATTTCCTCAATGTATTTTATGCCAAGAATATAGCGTAATCTCCTTCTTATCTCCAGATTCGGCTTAATGTTGTTGGCTTCTAAAACAGCAGAAAGGCGTAAACATAGCTCTTCGCCGTTTTCATCAAAGTCTGTTAAAACAATAGCTTCATCATAACCTTGTAACTTGTACGCTACATTTGGATTAGCATTAATTGCTATCACATTATTCAGGCTTATTTCTTTTAATGCTTCCTTGTCTCTTTTCCCTTCCACTATGATAAGGCTGTCTTTGATTTCCTCCAATGTCCTTTTCAGCAACTTTGCCTTATGTTGTAACTTTGAGACCTTTATCGGGTATTTCCTCATCAGTTTCGCCACATGGTGCGGAACTAAGACAGCCCCAAAGAATGAGTAGAAGAGTTTGTACTGTGCAATGTTGACTATGGTTCATGGTTCGTTGATAACGTACTCCCTGAGCCATCCTTGCACAGCAAGGTAATTATGAAATTTTTAAATTATAAACCTATCGTTAAACTTCCTCTTCCTCGAGGCAATCCTTACACAGCAATCTTCCGCTATTCTTTCTCAAGGCTTCTGAATAGAAGCCACACTTGTCACATGCACCCGTGAATAGCTCTGTTTCGCTGTATTCACGTATTTTATTGACTTCAGTCAGTATCTCCATAAGCCCTGGAAAGACGCTTATCAGGTCATCTTCAGTAACTATGCCTATAAGCTTCTCATCATCATCTATTACCGGGAGTCTCTTTATTTTAGTCTCTTTGAGTAATAATGCCGCATCAGTTACCAATTCATTTTTATTTATTACTTTAAGTGGCGTTGTCATCGTCTTTTCCAAAGTAAGCTTTGAAGGATCCTTTCCTTGAGAGACTATCTTTGCAATGTCTCTTTCAGTCATTATTCCAACAGCCTTTCCTTTTTTTAATACTATTATACTGCCAATCTTATTCCTAGTCATTATTTTAGCAGCGTCTTTGACAGTTTTATTCACTTGGAGTGTGATGACTCCTCTTGTCATGACATCTCCTACTTTTACTTCTGTTTTCATGTTCTACTTTTAGGATGCTAGTTTTATAAACTTTTTTAATCAACTTGTCTAAGCCTTCTTTAGTTGTAGCAAATGTTTCCTCCCAGATTTCATTCCCTTCCTTATCTTTGCATACTCCAACTACTGTCTTCTTGCTTATGTCCAATACAATGTACATAACACCACCTCATATTTAAAGTGGCGTTTTTACATAACATCTATAGGGTTGTTAGCCCGAGATATTTAAGGTGAAGAGAATGACTTTTGGCAGGTATGGGAAAGGGGCGAGAGGAGAAAGAGAGCTGATTAATTTTTTCTTCAGCAAGGGCTTTTCGGTCATTAGGGCCGCAGGTTCCGGAGTAAACTCACTGTCACCGGATTTGCTTGTTTTCAAGAAAGAAAAAAAATACGCTTTTGAATGCAAGGCATGGGACAAGTCAAGGGTTGAGATAGAAAGGGAAAAGTTTGTGGCATTGCAGCAGTGGCAGGAAAACACGGAGATGCGAACTTTTGTGGGATGGAGACTGAACAGAAAAGGATGGTATTTCATTCCGTTGGAAGAAATGAAAGAAGGGAACAAGACTTATTCAATGACATTCAAGAATGCAGAGCTGGTGGCAAAGAGATTGGAAGACTTATTATAGACTTCTCCGAATACTTAAAAATATAAGGTGTATAAATAATTCGTGATAAGACCTGCTACTGGAACTGCAAGAAAAACCAGACGAAGTATTGGTCCGGATAGGGAAGAGCCTTCTTTTAGGGAGTTGCTAACAGACTCGGCTTTACACAGGGTTCAGAGCAGAGTTCGCTTGACTGCTGGAATTAAAGAGTTACTTAAGGACTATGAAAAAAATCTCCTAGATGGATACGATTCAGGGGATGTGAAAGTAGTCGGAATGCTGGAAGCGGGATTTGGACTGATTAGTGATGAGAAAGAGCCTATGGAAGTTTTTTTTGCTTTGAGTAGGATAGAAGCAGAGCTTAGAAAAGTTGCTGAGAAAAAAGAGATTGCAAACGATTTTGAATGGCCAAACGTCCCAGAAAGTTTGGGGCATAATGAAGTTACTATTCAACTATTACTGCAGTTTAGAAAAATAGCCGTTGAGCTGGGATTAGTTGTTGTAGATGCCACCGGATATCCACTCGGATACAATGCTCGAGAAATCTCCAATTACCTTAATGCAAATGTAAAGGAGGTTGAAACTATTTTGGACCTGATGGAAGCTGACAACCAGGTTCGTGTGATAATTGTTGAGGGAGAAAGGTATTGTAGGATTAGGAATGAATAGTGTCTTTTTCAGTACATGGTATTAAAATTTGGAGTTATAATAATACGATGCTAAAATTCATTTACAATAAGCCTGCGTTACTCTACAAGGACTGTTTAATCGTAGCAGATGTCCATCTGGGAGTTGAACAGGAGCTTATTGAAAAGGGCATAAGAGTTCATTCCATTACAAATAAGATAAAGAATGAATTAATTTCAATATTGGAAGAGACTAAAGCTAAAAAACTTATTTTTGCAGGGGATTTGAAGCACAATATACCAGTA
>JACQQB010000127.1 GCA_016207225.1 Microcaldota archaeon
ATATTAATCTATGGAAACTGTAAATTTTATTAAAATGCATGGAACTGGAAATGACTTTGTAATCATAGATGAAAGAAAGAAAATACTGGTTAAAGATAAAGAAAAACATGGTCTAGCACTTAAACTATGCGACAGGCATTTTGGTATCGGTGCTGATGGCATAATCTTCATCTCAAACTCCAAAAAAAATGACATGAAAATGCGCATCATCAATTCAGACGGAAGTGAGGCGGAGATGTGTGGCAATGGCATTCGGTGCCTAGCACTTTATGCCGCATCAAGTTCCAAAAAGAAAAAATTTAAAGTACAAACTCTGGCGGGGTTAATTCAGCCCGAAGTTATTGGCAATGATGTACGTGTGAGCATGGGCAAGCCAAGGCTAAAATGCAAAGAAATTCCGATGAACTTTAACAAAACAACATGCCTTAATGAAATCCTTAATGTCCCGGGCTTTGGTACCTTCACAATAAGTGCAGTAAGCATGGGCAACCCCCACGTAATAATATTCACCAATAATCTTAATGAAATAAACCTGGAACGACTCGGCCCAGCAATAGAGACACACTCAATCTTTCCAAAAAAAACCAACGTCCATTTCGTTCAAGTCCTGAATAAAAATGAGATTAAAATTCGTACTTGGGAAAGAGGCGCAGGAATCACATTAGCTTGCGGCACTGGCGCCACTGGCTGTGCAGTGGTTTGCAACCTACTGAATAAAACCGGAGAAAAAATAAAAGTTCACGTTCCAGGAGGAGAATTATCCATAGAACTTGTTAAGAAAAGAGGAACAATCACAAATACATTCATGACAGGCCCTGCAACAGAAGTTTATAAAGGAAGCTTCAGGCTTTAACTTAGCCCAAACTATTCTACCCGACCAATGCTAAAGAACTAGAGAATGGAATATTATTAAACTTACCATACATTTTGAGAAGCATATGTATGCCTAAAAAACACGAGGGACAGAGTTAGCACACATTTCTAATACAGTATGTAAGACAAGTTAAAAAACAGGAAAATATAAAAAATGAAAGTATGCTTTATTCAAGCCAGCACTAATACGGAAACTCGCTTACTATTTCATTCCTAAGAGCTGTATTTGGAGCTTTCAAGTATACCAAAAAAGACCAGTTGTCTTTAGTCCATGCAAAACCACTATCGAAATGACTGGTCCATTCCATCCACGCTTTATCTGTGGACAAATAGTATATCTTGCTCTCATTCCATGTCTGTGTCAATACCTGGCCATTCGGGAATTTATAATCCTCTTTCTTCTCACCAATCTTTACGACTACAGTTACATTATTTGGGAATGTACTCACACTCCCATTCTGTAAATACCTGTAACTTTCTGTTATTGACTGATCGAGATTCTCAACATCTGCAGAAGCATCATCATGAACCTTATACTTGATAATAGTTATCCTGACCTTACCCTCATCGTAATAACCCGTAACTCCCTGTCCAACTTCACCATAATCCAACTCCTCCTTGCTAGTGAGCTTGGAACCAGCTATGGATTGTGGGAGTATGTCGACTGGGTTAGTAGCTTGGCCAGGCACTGGCTTAGCATAAACGTCTATCGAAGGCACAACGTTACTCCCTTCTCCCGGAGCTGGTTGACTGTAAATACAGCCAAATAAAACTAAGCCAACAAAAAACGTAAATAAGGTTCCTTTTCCTAACATTTGATCACAGGATATATTTTGAGAGAAACATTTAAAAATAAGTAGTTATAATAATAATTCCTCACTTTACCCTTACATGATTATATTTCTTGGAGGTGTCCTTAAATGGCAGAGAAAGAACACTTGAATCTGATCTTCATAGGTCATGTCGACCATGGAAAATCAACAACGGTAGGAAGACTATTATACGATACTGGCGCTTTAAGCGAACAGGATTTGCGTAAACTAAAAGAGGAAGCAGAAAAGGTAGGTAAACCTACATTTGAATTTGCATTTGCAATGGACCAGCTGAAGGAAGAAAGAGAACGAGGAGTAACAATCGACATTGCACACAGGGATTTCCAGACTCAAAAATACTATTTCACAGTTATCGATGCTCCAGGCCACAGGGACTTTGTTAAGAACATGATTACAGGCGCATCTCAAGCAGATGCCGCTGTTCTAGTCTGTTCTGCTAAAGAAGGAATTCAGCCACAGACTAAAGAACATGCTTTCTTAGCAAAAGTACTTGGAATTCAGCAATTAATAGTTGCTGTAAACAAGATGGATGCAGTAAACAATGACCGTGTTAAATTTGACGATCTAAAAGCACAACTGACGACTTTACTGAAAAATATCGGGTATAAAGTTGACACAGTGAAATTTGTTCCAATTTCTGCGTATGAGGGCACGAACATCGCGAAGAGATCAACAGACAAGACTCCTTGGTACGCAGGTCCATCCTTAGTTGAATCTTTCAATGAATTTATGGCACCGGTAAAGCCAACAGATAAGGCATTAAGGTTACCAATCCAGGATGTCTTCACGATTACTGGTCATGGCACAGTGCCAGTAGGAAGAGTTGAAACAGGTGTCTTGAAAGTAAATGCACCAGTAGTTTTCATGCCATCGGGCGCAAGGGGTGAAGTTAAATCAATCGAAATGCATCACCAAGCACTTCAAGAAGCAAAGCCAGGTGATAATGTCGGTTTCAACGTAAAGGGTGTTGAAAAGAAGGACATCAGACGTGGTGAAGTTTTAGGTCCAAGCGACAAACCACCAACAGTAGCCGATGATTTTACAGCCCAAATAGTCGTACTGGACCACCCAACAGCAATAGCCAAGGGTTACACGCCAGTATTCCACATACACACATCACAGGTTGCATGTACAATTCTAGATATACTGGAAAAGAAAGACCCCAAGTCCGGACAAACAATGCAAAAGAACCCAGACTTCATAAAGACTGGTGACGTTGCAATCGTCAAAATCAAGCCATTAAGGCCAATAGTCGTTGAGAAATTCTCAGAATTCCCGCAATTGGGCAGGTTTGCAATCCGTGACATGGGCCAGACAGTTGCAGCCGGAGTCGTACTGGACATTACTCCAAAAGCAGCAGCTTAAGTTTCAAGCATCTTTATTTCCAAATAGAGAGCTACACAAGGTTAGACAATGGGAAAGGCAAGAATCAAACTAATAGGCAAGAATCCAGATGAACTGGAAGAAGTCTGTAAAGAAATTAAGGAAATAACTAAAACTACAGGCGTAGAACTGCACGGGCCTATCCCCTTACCGACTAAAAGGCTCAGGATAAACACAAGAAAAACACCTTGTGGAGACGGTTCAGACACTTATGAGATCTGGGAGATGCGCATTCACAAAAGGATTATGGATGTTGCTGGGGATGAAAGAACCCTGAGGCAAATCATGCGTGTAAGAGTTCCAGACGGTGTCCACATAGAAATAAGCCTTGAGTAAACTGCTTCTTTACTACTGTTTTTTAAATCTGCATTTTCATATTCCTAGAATATGCCAGGGTGGCAGAATCTGGCAACGCGCTAGACTTGAGATCTAGTTCCCCTTCCGGGGAGTGTGAGTTCAAAACTTTTAGCATTAAACTAGAAGTGATAATCTCACCCCTGGCGTTTTTTTTAAGTACAACTTTGACATCCTTAAGGTGATAGACGCTATGTTTTTTTGCTTGACGAATTAGAAAAATCATAGTTAAAACTAAATGTAATAACTTTCTTCTCTCCCGTTCCATCTACTCTACCCCCATCATCCTGCAATCCGGCAGTGGGCAAACATAGTTTTATAAACGGCTGAAAGTACAGTTTCTTCGTGATAAAGATGGAGACTGTCAACCTAAACATAATATACAATAAGCTAAAAAAGATAGAGGAAAAAATGGCCACTAAGGAAGAGCTGGATTCTCTGGCCGAAACACTTGAGATAGTCGCAAACCCAAAAACTATGAAACAGATTCTAGCAGGCAAAAGCGATATTCGCAGTGGAAAAACAAAAATAGTTAAGAGTACTAGAGACTTATTCTAGCTGATTCAATGACATATACTGTGGAAAGTACTGATTCTTTTCGTAAGGAAATTAAAAAATACAAGAAACACTCCGAGTTGCTAAAAGAACTAGACAATAAAATCCAAAGATTGCAGATTGATCCTTATAATGTTGGCAAAAGGCTTAGTGGAATACTTCTTCATTAATCAACGATACCTTTTTCATATACGTC
>JACQQB010000130.1 GCA_016207225.1 Microcaldota archaeon
ATCTGAAACAAGGAAAGAAGTCTTCGACTGCTTAAAAGAAAAAGGTAAGAGGCCTGTCGATTACCTCAACAGCATAGGTTTCCTCTCATCCAGAGTAATTGCATCCCATTGCGTTTGGCTTACTAAACAAGAAGTAAAGACCTTGGCTAAAAACAACGTTAAGGTTGCACACGACCCAGTAAGCAACATGAAATTAGCAAGTGGCGGCATAACTCCTGTCAAAGAAATGCTGGAAAATAATGTTGTTGTTTCTCTTGGAACTGACGGGGCAAGCTCGAACAACTCCTTAAATCTTTTGGAGACAATGAAAGTAACCTGTCTGGTGCACAAAGCTCACAGATGGGATGCAACTGTAATAACTGCTCAGCAGGCACTTGATTTTGCAACAAGGAATGGTGCAACTTCCCTTGGGTTAAATACGGGTTCAATTGAGGTAGGCAAAACAGCAGACATTGTTTTAATTGACCTTAAGGCTGCAAACCTAAACCCGCACCACAACTTAGTCTCAAACCTGGTTTATTCCTCTAACCCAAGTAATGTTACAGATGTAATAATAGATGGCAAGCTGGTAATGGAAGACCGAAAAATTTTAACCATTGATGAAGAAAAAACTATTGAAGAAGCTCAAAAAATCTCACAGGACTTGATTTCGAGATGAATACTATGTTAGGGATAATCGCAGGAACAGGGTTTGCCAAACTGCTAAAAGGAGAAGAACGAACAGTCCCAACTCCTCATGGCAATGCATTGGTAAAGATGATCTCAGTCAATGGAAAAGAGATAGCATTTTTGCCTAGACACGGGCTATCCCACTCAATTCCACCGCATAAAATCAACTATAAGGCCAACATCTCTGCACTGCACCTGCTGGGCGTAAATAATATTTTTGCAACTTATGCCTGCGGAGTAATTGACAAGTATGACCCTGGCGATATAATAATCCTGGACGATGTCATTGCGTTGGATAAGCTGATTACTTTTTTCGATGACTTTAGCAAAGGGATTAAGCATACTGACATGACTGAACCATACAGCAAAAGTTTAGGTGCTGTAATCGAAAAAGCAAGCAAAAAAGTCAGCATTCCAGTTAAGAAAGATGGAATAATCACCACTACGTTTGGTCCTAGGTATGAAACGAGGAGCGAAATAAAAGCATTAAAATTCTTGGGAGCTAATCTAGTCAACATGACCAGTGCCTATGAAGTTGTCCTGGCACGGGAACTGGGAATTAATTTTGCGGGTGTTGCAGTAGGGACAAACTATGCCTGTGGCATATCCAAAAATCCATTAACCCATGAAGAAGTTGAAGCAATGATGAAAGAAAAAGAAAATGAACTTCGTACTCTATTATTGGAAGCATCGAGTATTCTGGAGGATTAAAATGAGCAAAGTTAAAGATGAAAAATTGGCAGTAAAGGGAGAACAAGAGCTAGAGTGGGCAAGGATAAACATGCCTGTCTTAGCGCAAATCAGGGATGAATTCGTCAAAAATAAACCGTTAAGAAACATAAGGATTGCCACCTGCTTGCATTTAGAGAAAAAAACCGGCATTCTACTCGAGACGTTAGCTGCAGGCGGTGCTTCGGTGGCCTCTTGCAGTTGCAATCCGCTAACTACTGATGACAAGGTTGCCGCTGCCCTTGCCAAAAAGATGGAAGTGTTTGCATGGGCAGGCCAGAACGACAAGGAATACTATGAAAACATCAACCATGTCCTTGATACCAAGCCCCACATAATCATTGATGATGGCTGTGACTTGATCTTTGCCCTGCATAAAGACAGGACTGAACTGCTCGAGAATATTAAAGGCGGATGTGAGGAGACAACTACTGGGGTAACAAGACTCAAAGCGATGGAAAGGGACAAAGCACTGAAATTCCCAGTAATCGCGGTAAACAATGCCTACTCCAAATTTTTATTCGATAACAGGTTCGGGACTGCAGAATCAACGATAAACGCGATAATGGTCGCAACCAACAAACTATTGGCAGGCAAAACAGCCGTTGTAGTGGGATACGGATGGTGCGGGAGGGGAATTGCCGACAGACTAAAAGGCTTGGGTGCCAATGTAATAGTAGTGGAGATTGCAGGCACTCTCGGAACAGACCAGTCAGGGTTTCACAGGGCCCTTGAGGCACTTTATTCTGGCTACAGGGTCATGAGCATAACCGAAGCTGCAAAATACGGGGATATATTCATTACTGCAACTGGTAACAAGCACATAATAAACAGCTCACACTTCCCACTCCTGAAAAATAAAGCCATTCTTTCAAACGCAGGCCACTTCAACGTAGAAATAGACATTCCGGCACTGAAAGAAATGAGCAAAAATGCCAGGGAAATCAAAGATAACGTAACTGAATACGAGCTTAAAGATGGCAAGAAAATATACGTTCTCTCAGATGGAAGACTTGTTAATCTTGCCAGACCAAGCGGCCAAGGTCATCCAATCGAGATTATGGACGGCAGTTTCGGGATTCAAGCATTGTCTGTGAAGTATGTTGCCGAAAACAAGCTCCAGCCAAATGTCCATGATGTTCCCAGGGATATTGATGAGAGGATTGCCGAGCTAGCTTTGCTGGCTCAAGGTGTAAGGTTAGAAAAACCTACTCCAGAACAAGTTAAGTATTCACAAAGCTGGGAAGAAGGAACCTAGTCAAACAATCTCAAAAACCGGCTCTTTCAGTTTCTTATACAGGTAATAGCCAAAAATTGTAAAGGCAAAGCTCATGGTAAGGGTTAGTGGATAGATTAAGCTTAAACTATAATCTGGCAAATATGGGCGCGTGTTCCAGACATAATCTGAAAAATCATTTGCTACAAACCAAACCAACGCAACCACAACATACCAGTTTTTCACATCAATCTTCTTCGAGAAAATAAAAGCTTCCAAAAACAATCCTATATGCCCAAAGAAAAGCAACATGTACTGCAACTGCGAAATTGGCAGGTAAAAGCTACTGTAACTTGACAGGACAAATACTGTCCAAAAACCATATTTCAACGCACCTATTCCAGTAATAAAGAAAAATAAATCCGCTTTGACATTGGTCCTTGCCAAAACCAATGCAACTGCAACTAACAATGCATACAACGGGCAATCTGGCACGAAAGGCCATAAGTAAATCGGGGTTTCAGCTAACTGCGGGCCATAGAAAAATACAAAACCTAAAAACGCACTGAATAAGTTTATCATTACTATTGGCCAAAACAAACTCTTTTCAAACCCCAACTCACTCATCTAATCATAGCTCCAATACCTAAAAATCTTTTCTTTATCCTATCCTCTACCTGCCTAACATCTGCCTCTGCAAATATCGTAAACCTCAAGGTAACGCTCTTCTTCCCATTCATGTTGTAAACATCCTTTATATCCACATTCAAAATATCCTCATGAAGTCCTTCACCCAATTCCCTCACAATATCCTCTTCACAATCTCCAAAGAGGAATGAAAAATCCCTTCTAATCGTATTCTTACTTTTCCATGCTAGCAAATCCTTATTTCTTAAAAGCCTAACATTATCCACTTTAAGTTTAACTCTATCTTTTCCTACTTCTAACTCCACAAAGTCCCCAGTAACTTCTTTCAGCAGGCCAAAATGTATAACACCAGTGTAAATGTTTTCCAGAGCTACCCGTTTGCCTACCAACTCTTTAAGCATACCTAGCTCTTCACTTAACGCTGCGATTGCCTTGTCTGACTTTGCCATCGCATCTTCAACATTCCCAAAATGCTTTGCGCTGCTAGCCATGAGCTCTATGAATCTCTTGTTATCTTTTTTCTTCACTATCTGGCTTAATCTCTTGGCCTCCTGGATGAATTTTTTATGAACCTCCAAGGTGAATGGATTGTGCATCTGTATTTGCGCATAAACATGCGGATTCTGTCCTATCACTCTTGCAACTAAATCCAAAGCAAGCTCGTATACCGGGGTAGCTACCACTCTGCTTTTTTTTACATCCACTCCGAGCTCCTTCAACGCGGAGGCAGTAGTAATGAGCAAGAAGTGGGTCAAAGACTGGACTACTGCCAATAGCTTATCATGCTCTTCAGCAGTCATCTCATAGACTCTAGCTTTGGACTTTTCAAAAAACTCCAGGATCCTCCTGTACTTTTCACCTTTCTTAACCGGAACAAATATCACTGCCTGTCCTTCCAATGATTTAACTCTCGGTCCATGCAAAGGATGGCAGGCCACAACTTCTTCCACTTTAGCTTTTTTCATATCTTTTATGACATCTGCCTTAACACTTGTAAAATCCATAAGCAAAGTTTCTTTCCTCAGCTTTGGGGATATCTCCTTAATTGTTTTTTTTGCAACTTCTATCGGTACTGAAACAATTACTACATCAGCTCCTTTACAGGCCTGGCTAATCTCCTCTGCTTCAACGTTCAAATCTCTCGCTATCTTTTTTGCACTATCCAGGTCTCTTCCAGCAATGCAAACTTGGAAGCCAGATTCCCTAAATAGCCTGGCATATAACCTACCAAATTCTCCAGTACCGCCTATGATAGAGATTCTCATAGAGATCTATTAAAAAATAAAAAAAGAAGTATAAAACCCTATGGTCTGCTCACTTAACTTTCAATACCAGCGCTGCGTACAATGCTCCACCTATTGCGCCTAGTATCGGGCCAATTATTCCCCAGAACACTATTCCGCAAATTCCGCCCACTACACTGCCTAGTATACCGCTTAGAGCTCCACCCAATATGTTTCCCGCTTCGCCACTAATTGCTCCACCTGCAGCACCACCCAAAGGAGCTGCTATCAATGAAACTATCGTGGAAATAACAACAGATAATATACCAGCAATTAAACCTGCAATGGCACCTGCAATCGCTCCATCAACTACTGACTTAATTCCACTGGCTGCAAACTTAACACCGATTGCACCATAGGCTATAAACAATCCTATATCCAAAATGCAGAGAACCGGACCTGTTAAACATGTTAATAGCTGTAAGAATGGTACAGCTGCAATTATCGCATTTATTGAGCTTAAAACGCCTGATAGAATTCCTCCACCAATACCGACTTTGATACCGCCCATTATCTTATCATCAACCACTGTATCACCTCATACCTCTGTATGTTTCTATTGCACCGATATTAAAAGTTTATTGTACGAAATTTTCATTGTAACTATAGTTACAATCGGCAGTATTAATGCTCTGTTTTCTATATTAAGCCTTTTTAAAACTCTTTACCTACTGGCTAAGTAGCTGGGCTGCTCTTTTAGCTACCACATCTCCTACTTCCATGGTCTTTGCCTTTCCGCCCAAGTCCTTTGGCAATACTTTTCCTTCTTTCAATATTTGTGCAACAGCATTTTCTACTGCATCTGCAGCTTTCTGCTCACCAATCTCCTCAAGCATCATTGAACCAGCGAGAATACAAGCGATCGGGTTTATCACATTCATACCAGTATATTTTGGAGCACTCCCATGTATCGGCTCAAACATACTAACTCCTTCTGGGTTAATATTCCCTCCAGGAGCCAAGCCCATACCTCCTTGTATTGCTGCAGCCAAATCAGTAATTATATCTCCAAACATATTAGGAACAACTATGACCTGGTACCACTCAGGCTTCCTGACAAACCACTGTGTAATCGCATCTACAAAACTATACTCTGTCTCAACATTCGGATAATCCTTTGCAACTTCCGCAAAAACCCTTCTCCAAAGCCCGTATACATGGGTTAAAACATTTGCCTTGTCACACATCGTTACCCTGTTTCTCTTTTTTCTTTTTGCCAGCTCGAAAGCATACTTTATTGCCCTCCTGCAGCCTTTCCTTGTCGCTATTCCGATCTGGTAGGCACTCTCCTCCTCAAAGCCCTCCCTGAAAGTGCCTCCTATCCCTACATAAAAATCCTCAGTGTTCTCTCTGACAACATAAAAATCAACATCCTTCGGACCTTTATTAGCCAAAGGACACGGTACATTGTCATACAACTTCACAGGCCTCAAGTTGATGTATTGGTCCAAGGCGAACCTTAACTTCAACAGCAAGCCCTGCTCTATTATCCCGGGCTTCAACTCAGGATGACCAATAGCACCCAAATAAATAGCATCCAATTTTCTCATTTCCTCTATCGCGTGGTCTGGTAAAATTTCACCAGTCTTCAAATAATGTGCCCCACTATATGGATAATCCACCCAGTCAATTCCAAAACCTTTGGAAACAGCTTCTACAACTTTTTTACCTTCATTAAGTACTTCTGGGCCTATCCCGTCTCCACCTATGGCCCCAATTTTGTATTTCTTCATAAAATCACAACTCTAATAACTTATAGATAATCTCCTTCCCAATACCAGTTTTTTCCAGATTCTCCCCTTTTTCCTTCAATTCTTCCAAGCTTTCTTTCCTCATCCATGGATAAATGACCCATTTCTTAGTCTCTTCCACATAATAATCTGGCTTCAGAACACTCCATGGCTTATAATGCAAAACTGCTATCTTAACTTTGCTAGCACCTTTTTTATAAATATACTCTTTAGCATTTTTTAACGTTACACCCGTGTCTGCAACATCATCCACGATCAAAACATTCTTTCCTTTCAAATCCACTGTTACAGGCTGCGTAATCTTGGGCTTTTTTCCAACCTTGGCTATCCCAGTATAATACTCAATTCTCAATGTTGCCAAAGTTTTTAACGGGCCCAAATAATCTGCCAGGTAGCACGCAGGCACCAAGCCTCCTCTCCCTATTCCCACTATC
>JACQQB010000125.1 GCA_016207225.1 Microcaldota archaeon
CTAGGACCTAGCAGCGGCTTGTCGAATAGAATCGATTACAATCGCGAGTACTTTGAGCATTTTCTGGCTCCTTATCTCCTTCCTCGCCTTGGGGGAAAGTTCAACCTGTTCAACTTGACTACACGCGAGAACTCTGAAAATATCAAAGAGATCACCGGAAGCTTGGATGCAATCCTGGGGCAGGCGGTACGAAACAGGGACAGACTCCTTGGCAAGAACAAATTTGCAATAGCAAAGTTAGAAGAACATGCAGTTCGTTACTGCAAATATCTGAGTATAGAAGATCCTAAAACTGTGCAAAAGGTTAGAACGGTTTTCAAGTGGATTCAGGATTATGTAAGTTCCAATCCCAAGTTTGACCCTACTGTCTCAAAGCCTGACGATTACCAAAAAAAGGAATTTGCCAAGTTTGCTTCAGAGTTACTGAAAGTTCTTGAGAATACATTCGGCAAGCCTGAAAAAATAGATGTTCCAAATGGCTATGCATATCTTGATTTGCATTCACTCTCATAGCGGAATAGGTAATTTAAATAATTCTTACCTAATCATTTCATGCCACCTTCGCAAAAGCCCATGCAAAATACTCCGGAGCTTAGTGAAGACCAGCAGCACATTCTTCTCAGAAGCATTAACTGGCTCAAAGGTCAGGCTCAATCAAGGTTTGATGATGGTAAGATAGGCTCATTGGGCTACACTAAAATTCTTGAACTGCTTAATCTTCTGGAGGCCAAAGTTAATGGTAAAACGATCTCCTATAGCAACGCCATCGAATGCAAAGTTGTAATCGCCAAAATCATCGACACCTGTTCACACGTTGCAAAGAAAATGCCACAACTGGAATCTTCTGATTCTATACCTGAGTACCGGGCCATACTCAACGAACTGTCTAATGCCAACTTTGACTCTATCCCTGAATTTAAAAAATTAGCCGAGAAACTTTTTGAATTTGAAAGAAAACTGCAATAGAATGTTTATATGGCTCTGCAGCCCCTAATCCTCTAAAGGAACCACGCACTTAGTGCAGTGGGGATGTCATAATGAAAAAAACAAATCTGCAGATCTTATGTATACTGACTATCCTCATCTTTCTATTTGGCTGTATAAACCCCCCTGCAGAAGAAGAAACGGAATATGGCGAAAGCCCAAGTGGGTCAGCGGAAGTCTGGTCCGGCAAGTTAACAGGAAATGCTGTTGGGTCTGCCTTCTGTGTAGCTGGCTCAGATTCTTATTATGTGGAAACAGGTACTCTAAAGCTTATGGTCCCGTCCCCAGGCATGGAAGCTGCCATGAACACTTACAAAGTAACAGAGTTCAAGGGTACGTTTTCCAACATTGAAACCGGAACAGAAGCTAATGGTGTCGGTTGTGCAGAGCCCCCATCAGTATCCTCTACAGTCACAGACACAACTAATGTTCAAATACGGATAGTCCAAACCCAGATCCAAATCAGTTCAGACACTGTATTGATACCAGCCAGATTCAGTTATTCCGGCATTGGTGCGGAAGCACTTAACTCAAAAGCCATCTATCTAGATCCAACCAGCATTACTGATACGACCATAACTGGGACATGGAGTGCATCCGTCTCTGACTCTGATTCAGTTGTTTTTGTTGGCGGAGAATTTTTACTTGAAAAAGAGAAACCAAATGCCACTGCACAGCCTGGGGAAGTGATAACTGCGCTAGGCTATAAAAAAGGAAAATCATTCCAGGTCGAACTACATGAAGTTGAACCTGGCAAATACCTTGCCGCACAGCCTGCAGAGGCATTCCTAAAAATGCGAGAGGCTGCACTTCAGGACGGAGTTGAATTAAAAGTTACTTCAGCATGGCGTTCGAATGAGGAGCAAACAAAGCTTTACAACGAACGTGTTAATCCTGACGGCACACTGACTGAAATGGGGAAGCAGAATGGAAGAGCTGCAAAACCAGGGTACTCCAATCACCAATCAGGCGAAGCTTTAGACATTAAAACCGGCCTTACGATAAAAGACTTCCGAGAAGGAAAAAGTACGCAGGTATACAGATGGCTCAAAGAAAATGCTCAAAAATACGGATTTCGCCGCACTGTGGAAAGTGAACCATGGCATTGGGAATGGCGGTCTGACTGGAGCAAGGAAGCCTGGGTTCCGAACTAAAGCAGCTAAACAAATCACACTTACAACGCATATGCTCCTGGTTCTAAACTTCTCAAAACCTCTTCTCATAAACATTCTTCCTGTGTCCAATAGTCTCTACATATATCTTTTTTTCAGAATCTAACAACAAAGCAAAAATTCTGTAGTCTCCTACTCTCATTTTGTAATCGTCTTGGCCTACCAATCTTGTAAAATACCTGTGCGGATCCCCAGATGCGTCCTCGAGTTTTTTTAATAAACGCTTGGCTAACTGTTTCTCAATCTTGCTCAAAAACCGAAGTGCTACTGTGGAATACTCAATTCTCCATGCCATTAGATCACTTATTCAATTACCCAGCTTACCCCAAACCTAATTTTCTCTTAAGGTCTTTGTGAGATACAATCCTGCTTCTTCTCAAGTCCAAACGCGCATTAAGTAGGTCTATTCTAAATTCCTGGCTATACCTCCCTTCCTCGTCCCCTTCAGGTATTAGCTCAAGCAATTTATTTAGCGTTTCATCATATGTTTCACGCCTAGACTGTTTGAGTCTGGCAATTCTCTTTCGGGTTTCTGGTGAAATCTGTATAGATGTATACTCTGTCATACACTCACTATAGATCTATTATAGATCATTCTATAAATATCTTTCGATATCCTAAAAATCCTCAATTACTTAAACTGCACCTATTGGCCGCCTATTAGTATTTTTTTAACCCTGACATGCGGTCCTCCGTCTGAAACTGGCACGCTCTGCCCCATCTTTCCACACATTCCCGGCGAATCAACAAAATCCTTACCCACAGCATCTACCTGATTAAGCGTTTCTAGGATATAGCCGTTCAATAAAATATCCCTTAAATATGTTGTAAGTTTTCCATTCTCTATCAGCCACCCATCTTCAGCTGCAAAAACAAAAGAGCCCAATTTAGGGACAACCTGGCCGCCGTGCATCCCACGTGCGTATATGCCCAATTTTACATCCTCGAACATCTCCTCATTGGTAAAATCTCCAGGACCAAAAAAAGTGTTACTCATTCTGACTATTGGTATATTCTCATAGCTCCCTACCCTTGCATTTCCTGTCGGCTTCGCATCCAGCTCACAGGCAGTCTCACGAGAATGCAAGTATGAGGTCAAAACACCATTGGTTATGAGTTCGGTTTTTCCAGTCTCAACTCCCTCATCATCATATTCATAATAACCAAACCCATCCTCGACCCTGGGGCTATCGCTTATTGAAACCATATCGCTTGCAATTTTAGTACCTATCCTATTTTCTAAGATTGAATTGTTGGCTAAAATACCATCAGCCTCGCAGGCATGGCCAGTAGCCTCATGTGCTAAAACACCCACCAGCTTGCCATCCATAACTGTAGTATAGTGACCCTTAGGGGGCAACTTAGCATCAAGCAGTGCTCTGGCCCGGTTTCCAGTCTCAACTGCCAATTCCCTAGCCTCTGCTAAAACTTCATAACCACCGTTCTTACCTATTCTGTCTCTAGAACTCTGTATGCTTGAACCTTCCTTGACCAATGCACTCATGCTAAGAAAAACCGCACATATCTCCTGAGTTATCTCAGAGCCTTCGGAGTTTAGGAAAATCTTTTCATAAATGGAATCACTGTAGCTCACAGTCGTGTTAACAACTTTCTCCATTTTCAGGCTGTTTTCAGTTTCTACCATGTCTGAAATTTTTTGATTTATGTCCACATCTCTCGGGTTTACTTTATACTTTGTCCTCACCCTGGTCTTTATTGACTTAGTCTCTCTCAAAGCTATTTTTCCCACATTCAATCCAGCTAACTTACTGGCCTTGTCAAATGCCTCTTGGACCTTATCTTCTGAATTACAGCTGGCAAATCCCCATGAACCATCCTTCAATATTCTTACACCCAATCCAAACTTTCTGTTTGAAAAAACTTCTTTCTGAGAATCTTTCAGGAGTATGCTGGTAAAATCCCCATTAACCAGCCTAACATCAATATAATCCGCACGGGTCCTTTCTATCAGTTTAGTTATTTTGTCTAGCATTAATAGAAATAGAAAGTATAATATTTTAAAGCACTCCTAATTGTTAATATGTCTCTGAGAGTTGTTATACTGGGTTCAAGTGCAGCAGTTCCAAGCATAAAAAGGAATCTCCCAAGCGTAGCAATTAAATATTTCGGCAATGTTTATCTTTTTGATTGCGGAGAAGGTACCCAAAGGCAAATGATGATTCATTCTGTAAGCTATGCAAAAGTTAAAGCTGTCTTTATAACCCATTTACACGCAGATCATTATCTTGGATTAGCCGGTCTGATTCACACTCTAAAGTTCACCGACAGAAAAGAAAAACTACAAGTTTTTGGCCCGAGAGGCATAAACGAAAAGATTCAGAATCTATTCAAAGTGCTTCCAGTGTTTGTTGAAATCAATGAAATAGGCCCCAATGCAACATATGCAGAGAATACCTTCACTATTAAATCAATCGCAGTCAACCACACTGAAAACAGCCTTGGCTATGTGTTTGAAGAAAACAAAAAAAGGAATTTTGATAAAGAAAAGGCAAACAGGCTTGGAATTTTTGGAAAAACATTTGGTCTGCTTGAAAAGAATGGCAAAGTGAAAATAAACAATAAAACAATTAAGTTTCAGGATGTATCAAATGTTAAAAAAG
>JACQQB010000014.1 GCA_016207225.1 Microcaldota archaeon
GAGTAGTAGATATCAGTGCTGATTACAGGCTCCATAACCCAAAAGCTTACGAGGAGTGGTATAAGTTGAAGCATAAGTACCCTGAGCTTTTGGGCAGGGCAGTTTATGGTCTGCCTGAATTGCACAGAGAAGAAATAAAGAAAGCACGCTTAGTAGCCAACCCCGGATGCTATTCAACCGGTGCGATTTTAGCTTTAGCGCCTTTGGTTAAGAATAGACTCGTAGAGACCGAAGGCATTACAATAGACTCTAAAAGTGGTGTCAGCGGGGCAGGAAAGGATTTGACTGAATTCCTACATTCTGGCGAAGTGATAGGTAATGTAAAGCACTATAGTTTGCCATACCACAGGCACGTGCCGGAGATTGAGCAGGAGCTGAGCAGTTTAGTGAAAAAGGATGTCGTGGTTAATCTTACCCCTACGTTGGTTCCGATTGTTAGAGGGATTTTAACTACTGCCAAAGGATTTGCAACGAATATAAGCGAGGCGAAGGTTTTGAGTGCGTATAGGAAATTTTATGATAAGGAGCCTTTCGTAAGGGTTATGGAGGATTTACCGACAGTTGCTAATGTCGTTAATACTAATTATTGTGACATAAGTTTCAGGTTTGATAAAAGAACACGCTGTGTAGTTGCAATTTCAGCAATCGACAATTTATTGAAAGGTGCAGCAGGGCAGGCTGTGCAGAACATGAACATAATGCTAGGGTTTGAAGAAACACTGGGGTTGGGTTAGCTGATTTCACTAAATCAGGACGAAAGAAACGTGTACGCCAGAAGTCGATGTTAGCCCTTTTTATACCAAGAAACATATAATAAATAGTCAGGGGTTTGACCTTTGGCGAACCTTATTCTGGGATATTACGGTGTAACTATGGATAAACAGTCTAGACATACATTTGACTTGTGGAACGGTATAATTAGTGGTAATGCGGACCGTGTTTATTCTGCTGTTCAAAATGGTGTGGATGTTAATGACATTGGTCCTGATTATCAACCTGCGTTGTATGGAGCCATATACTGTAGCTTTGTTTATAAGGATAGGAGAGATGAAAAGAAGGCAGTAGAACTTGTTAGGATATTGTTGAGTAAATATCCGGATGTAAATGCAGCAGAAGGCAAAAATGGCTGGACACCACTGCACCTGGCAGCGGCAAATGGCCTGGATGAAATATTTTTGCTTCTTCTGGAGAGATATGCAGATATAGGGATAAAAACAAAGGATGGAAAAACGGCACTTGAGCTGGCAGAGGCTAATGGCCATTGGTATGTTGCAGAGATACTGGAACGTGCCGCTTACGTTGATTTTGAAACCCCACGAATAATAGTCTGTAGAGAAGAAATACCTTTGATAGAGAAAGCACGTATGAATAAATCCCTAGCATGTGCAGTTACCAGAATAAAAGAGTTGATTAAAAAAGGACCATTCACTGTTTGGGATCTCGGAGGAGTATTAGAGAGTGTATCTTCCAAGCATGGCATTAGTCAAGAACGTCTTGTAGAACTGATACAGGATTCTGGACAGGGTAGTAATGAAAGAGGTATATCATTTGATGTTTTTTTTAGAAGAAGAGAGGAGGAGGAATTGAAAGCTAGGAAGGGCAGAGATAGGGAGATTAGTGTAGAATACACTGTTAGTGATGTTGGTTCATGGGGCTCGTCAGCAGGTGCGGAGTTTAGAAGAACTGCAGAACATGGTCCTCATATGGATAGAAACACGCAGGGAAGGAATAGAGCACACATATAGATAACAATCAGACTTGCATTTAAAGAGACTACTTTAGTTCTTCTGCCTTGAAGTAACGCTCGCAGAAGTAGCATTTTAGTGTTTCTTTCTCAACCAAGAATTTTGTTTCTACTAGTTCAGCATTAGTTATGCACTTTGGGTTTGGGCATTTGAAGGCTGCAGTTAGAACTTTGGGCAGCTTAACATTTCTTTTTTCTATTACTTCGGAATTTTTGATTAGGTTTAGAGTGGCATTTGGGGAGATTAGGGCTATTTTGTCTGCTGTTTTGTCATCAATGAGCTTACCCTCAATCTTGACTATGTCCTTTTTACCGATGTGCTTGCTAGGAACATTCATAACCAAAGCTACTCTTCCCTTGTATTCGGAGTCTATTTGCAGGATTCCCAATACCCTTAGACCTTTCCCAGGTGTTATGTGGTCTATTACTGTTCCATTTTCAATCTTTTCAACGCTTAAAGGCATGTTATCTACCCAGTATGCTGGCTATTATGGCCATTCTCACAGGTACCCCATAGCCGGCTTGCTCGAAATATGCTGCGAATTTGCTTTTGTCAACGCTTGGATCTATTTCGTCAATCTTGGGCAACGGGTGTAGAATGATAAGGTCATCTTTGGCATTTTTAAGGTCATCCTCTGTTATCCTGAATTCTTTTTGAACTTTAGCAGCTTCGTAAGGGTCTACGAACCTTTCCTTCTGGATCCTGCATACATAGAGAACATCGCATTCTTTTAGGTTTAGGTTGTTTGTTTGCTCTATGTTTATTGAGAACTTGTCCTTAACCTCTTCAACTACTTGCTTTTCCATCTCCAGGCCCTTTGGGGCTACTAGGACTACGTTTGAGTTGAACATGCCTAGGCCATAGAGAAGGGAGCGCATTGCTCTTGCGTGCTTTAAGTCCCCGACTAGGTAGACGTTTAATTTGGAAATCCTGCCCTTTTTCTTAAGAATGGTATATAGGTCAAGTATTGTTTGGCTTGGGTGCTGGTTAGCCCCGTCCCCTGCATTTATGACTGGCTTTTCAGCCACTTCTGCAGCTAAACGGGCAGAGCCATCTGAAGGGTGCCTTATGACTATCAGGTCTGCATATTTGTTGACCATTTTGATTGTGTCACTTAATGTTTCGCCTTTAAGCATGGAACTTGCTTCAGCAGAGTCCGTGCCGATTACCCTGGCGCCTAGATGAAGTGCTGCTGATTGAAAGGACATCCTAGTCCTTGTGCTTGACTCGAAAAATAAGGTTGCGATTATTTTATCATCGAGAAGCTTGCTTCTTTTTACGAGAAGCTTCTCCATTTCCAAGGTTCTTTTGAATATGTATTCAATATCTTCCTTGCTTAAATCTTTGATAGAAATCAGGTCTTGACCTTTCACAACAACCCAAGACATTTTTAAAATAATCAGTTATATAAACATTTCTCATGAAAAGTGGGAAGCTTGTGGTTCTCGAGGGAATCGACGGCTGTGGCAAGCATACACAAAGCTATCTTCTGAGGAGAACGCTAGTGGAAAGAGGTTTCAGGGTGAAAATGTTCTCTTATCCTAGCCTGAAAGGCGCCTTTGGCAAAGAGATAGATGGATTCCTCCATAAAAAAATAAACCTGGATAAAAGGGCCCAGTTTCTTTTGTTTACTCTCAACATAATGGCGGAACAGGAGCAGATAAGAAAGGCCTTAAGAAAAGGCTATGTGGTTATACTCAATAGGTATATCACTTCAACTCTAGCTTACCAGTGTAGAGTAGAGGAGATGGTAAAGAAAATCGAAGCAGTGAATGGACTTGGGTTAGTTGAGCCGGATGCCATTCTTTTATTGGATATTTCAGCAGAAACTTCTATGAAAAGAAAGTACAGGCAAAAGAACAGGAATAATAAAAGCTTGGACAGGTTTGAGGAGAATAAGAGGTTTCTTAGTGAAGTTAGAAGGAAGTATTTCATTTTGAGCAAAAAGCATGCGTTATGCAAAGGATGGAAGATTATTGATAGTGAGAAGGGGAAAGAAGAGGTGAGAAGACAGATAAAGAATTATATTTGCTATGTGCTAAAATAACTCCTGAGCTCCAGTCGTCTAGTCCGGTCAATTGTTAAAGCCGTGAGGATACTGGCCTTTCAAAAGAACTTGAAGCAAGCCAGCGACCCGGGTAACTGTTTTGTGTAGATTATTACAAGATGGTTAGGGAATTCAAATCCCGGCTGGAGCATTCTTTTTGTTTGAAAGCCAATAGAAGAATGAAAACTTTAAATACATATGTGCATACAATATGCATATGGTTAAAGTAATAAGTCTCTCTGAAGAGGCATATAGACTATTGAAACAGTTTAAAAAGAAAGATAGGAGTTTCAGTGATATTATAGTATCTCAACTAACTAGTGGAAAAAAAGTAAAAACACGAAAGCTGGAGGATCTTATCAAGTGGGTAGAGAGTTTGCAATCTAAAGCTAGTAAAAATAAGATTAGGATAGACATAGATAGAGTGGCGTATGGTGTGAGTAGATGATAGTAGATAGCTCATTTTTGGTACCTTTTTTTATTGAAGAGCATGAGTTCAATAAACGCGCGCTCCAAGAAATTAAAAAACACATAGGGGAGCAACTCGTTGTATTAGATAGAGTTCTGGAGGAGACGTTTACAGTTATTACTTATAAAAAAGGTATAGCTTATGCACTTGATGTTCTAGAACAACTTGAAGAAAATAAGGATGTTATAATTTTTAGATTGGATGGAGAAGACTTTTATTCCATAATAGAACTTATTAGAGATCTAAAAACAAAGTTAAGCTTTGTAGATTATGCTGTTTTGCACCTCAGTATTTCTAGAAAAGAAATGTTATTATGTTTTGATGAACAACTTTTAGCAAGTTTTAAAAAACAAATGGGTTAACTAATTCAAATGCCGGCTGGAGCACTGTTTTTGTTTTTCACATAAAAAAATCAGTAATGAATTTTATACCTGATAAAGCTATTGCAATAAGCACTAACTTTCTGAATGTTTCCTGATCAATCATTGAAACTATTGTTTTTCCTATGAATGAGCCAGTGAAAGCCGCAAGCAATAGGAACGGAACATAGACATAATATTTTGGATCAAAAAAACCGTTTGCTATATAGAGAGGCAATCTTGTTGAATCTACTAGTATTGCAATGAATGCTGCAGTAGCGATGTAATTTGTTTTTGGAAGATTGAATGAATTTAAAAAAGTGCCACGGATGGCTCCGCCTGTTCCTATCAGTCCTGCCAGAAATCCAGATATTCCTCCTCCAAGTATGGCTGTTTCTATAGTTGGTTTGAGTCTTATTTCTTGGAATTTTAGAGATTGGATGGAATAGACAATTAGAAATAAACCCAAGATCATTTTTAAGATATCCGCAGGTACCCAGGCTATTGCAGAGGCCCCTATGATTGTCATAATGACACTTGGAATGCCAAATTGCATAGATAGCCTGAGATCCAGTCCTTTTTTGAAAAATGTTATTCTGCCAATATTACCAAAAATATGGAGAATTGCAACGATTACCAATGCAGTTTTAAAATCAAGAAAGAGCAAGGCAATGGGCAGGAAAATTGTGGATGAGCCAAACCCAGCCATAGTGCCAATTATTTCAGCTAGCAAAGCAGCAATTAGAATGAAATATTCTTCCATATTTTCGTTATCTTGTTGCTTGTTTTAATAACCTCCGGTTGTTATGGAGAAGATTTAACCATAGCCACTGCCAAAAACAAGATGTTTTTCAATTAGGAGATATCCGGAAAAGTTTAAGATACATATTAGTTAGCTAACTGTAGCTTCTTCTCTAAATGTCGTAGGGTTAGATTATTAAATTTTTTATTCGATTGTATATACCACTTTCAAGTTTCTAGACCGAGGTGCATATAATTATGGATATACAGGAAGAGGCACTTATATTACATAAAAAAAAGAAAGGAAAGATTTCACTGAAAAGCAAGGTGAAATGCAGTAATGACCATGATTTGGCTGTTGCTTATACGCCGGGTGTGGCAGAACCTTGCAGAGAGATAGCTAAGGAGAAAGATAAGGTTTATACTTACACTGCGAAGGGCAATTGGGTTGCAATAGTTACAGATGGAACCAGAGTGTTGGGCCTTGGAGACATTGGTCCTGAAGCTGCTTTGCCAGTAATGGAAGGCAAGGCTGTTTTGTTTAAGACTTTTGGGAATGTGGATGCTTTCCCGATTTGCTTGGCCACTAAGGACGTGGAGGAGATTGTCAAGGCTGTTAAGCTTATAGCGCCGGTCTTTGGAGCCATAAATTTAGAGGATGTCGAGAATCCCAAGTGCTTCCAGGTTGAAAAGAGGTTGAAAGAGGAGCTTGACATTCCTGTTTTTCATGATGACCAGCATGGAACCGCAGTGGTGGCATTAGCAGGCTTAGTAAATTCATTGAAACTTGTTGGAAAGAGCAAAGAGAATATTAAAGTTGTTATAAACGGCTGTGGAAGCGCAGGAATAGGGATTGCCAGGCTTTGGCTAAGTGAGGGAATAAGGAATATTGTTTTGTGCGATTCTAAAGGAGTTATAAGCAGGGACAGGACAGATTTGAACGAGTATAAGAAAGCTGTTGCAGAAGCAAGTAATCCCAACAATGAGAAAGGTTCTTTGAGTGACGTTGTGAAAGGGGCAGATGTGCTTTTAGGAGCATCAGGACCAAATTTATTTACAAAGGAGTTGATAAGCTCAATGGCAAGCAATGCGATAGTTTTTGCATTGGCCAACCCAGTTCCGGAAATTGTGCCTAGTGAAGCTAAAGCTGCAGGCGCAAGAGTGGTTGCTACTGGCAGAAGTGATTTCCCAAACCAGGCAAATAATGTTCTGGCTTTCCCGGGAATATTGAGGGGAACTCTGGATTCAAGAGCAAGGGAAATCAATCAGCAAATGATGATTGCTGCGGCATATGCAATAGCTAATCTCGTTTCTCAAGAAGAACTGAAAGATGACTATATTTTACCAAAGCCATTTGACAAGAGAGTTAGAAAAGAGGTAACCAGGGCAGTTATTAAGGCAGCCAAAAAAACAGGTGTGGCGGGTAAACGAATATAAACAATCGTTACTTAAGATTGAGCGGTGAGCAATTGATTTCAGTAATAATTCCAGCTAAGAACGAGGAGGTTGGGATTGGGCCTACGATTTTATCTCTTAAAAACCAGGATTTTAAAGGAGAATATGAGATTATACTTGTTGACGGGAACAGCAGTGACAGGACAGTTGAGATAGCTAAAAAACACATTAAGGACGTTTACGTTCAGACACCAAAAGGACCAGCAGGAGCTAGAAACTATGGTGCGGAAAAGGCAAAATATGAGATTATAGCCTTTATTGATGCTGATTGTATTGCCAGGAGGGATTGGCTTTCCAGAATAGCAAAAAATTTTGAGGATAAGAAATTGATAGGGTTAGGGGGAATACTCAAGCCATCCGAACCTAGGCTTATAGACACTTTCATGTTTACTTTATTCTCCAATTGGTGGGTTAGAGTCTCAAGCTACTTTGGTTTGTGGCAGCTCTATGGGAATAATTGCGCCTATAGGAAAAAAGAATTTTTGAAGGTTAAGGGATTTAGCACTGCAGTGAGTTTTTTTGAGGATACAGAATTGTCTATGAGGATAAGGAAGGATGGGAGATTGAAGGTGGACGGCAATCTAGTTGTGTATACCTCTACAAGGAGGTTTAAGCAAAAGGGCTATGCTAAGGTATTTAGGCAGAACACCATGGCATTTATCAACTTCCTGAGAGGATCGAAAATAGATACCCCTTATTTTGAAACAATAAAAAAAGGTCAGTTATAGTTTGGTTATTTTCATTCCTGCGTATAAGCCAAAGAGTATTAGGAATATCCCTAAGCATTTGGCAGGTTCTGGTTCTTGGGGCTGCTGGCAAGCACAGGATGTTGCGTTGGCTGGCAGGTTGTCTGCCTGGCATTTTAGGTTTAATTGGTTAACATCACAGACACAGGAGCAGACGTTTGGGTCTTGACTTTGAGTTGAGAAACCAGTACACTGTTCTGGGCAGTTCTTGACTATTGCATAGGAGAATGTCTTTGAGTCCCTGGAAGTGGTATTTTTCTCATCAAGTACAGTTACGGCGCATTCTCCAGTTGCTATCGTGTTTCCCTTAATCGATATTGTTGTGGACTTGGTTTCACCGCTGTTTATTATCAGGATTGGGTCGTATGTTGGCTCTATGCTGGAAGGGCAGGAAACTTGCAATAGGAATTGGCCGTCATCCAGACCAAGGTTAGTTACTGCCAGCTGTATGGATTCTTTAGCACCTGATTTTACTGAGATTTGCTCAGTGATCCTGTCGATTCTAGGCTGTAGGCCTGGCTTGCCAATGTCTCCGTTTGTAGCATTGGACTTTGTTTCGTTTGGGGGATAGCTTTTTATCGGAAACCCGGATGTTATCACACCTGTGTCTAAATCTATGACTAAGTCTTTTAGGTTTTTGCTGGTGTATGTGAATTCCCTGTTAGGGGA
>JACQQB010000128.1 GCA_016207225.1 Microcaldota archaeon
AGGATGTATCAAATGTTAAAAAAGGCAAGAAAATAGTATATAGCGGAGATACGACTTACTGCGAGAGCATAGTTAAAGCTTCAAAAGAGGCTGATCTGCTAATTCACGAAGCCACTTTTGACAATGAACTTAAGCATGAGGCCGAAGAAAAAAAACACTCAACAGTTTCTGATGCTGCAACAACTGCTAAAAAGGCAAAAGCAAAGAAACTTATTTTAACACATATAAGTAATAGGTATAAAGCGGATGATTTGCTGCTGTCTCAGGCTAGGAAAATATTCAAAAATACTGAAATAGCTTTTGATGGCCTGGAAATCCTTCTGTAGGTGTTTTTATAGTTATAAAGTTAGACAAAAAAATCACTGGTACTTTAATAGGCGAATCCACCATCATTATCACTAAGGGCACACAAAGAATCAAAGATGTCCAAGAAAAAACTTCACCATTGGTGTCTGCCATTATATTAATTCTAGCTATTCTACTGATTTTTTCAGTGATAAGAGCAAGTCTATTCACAAGTGTTGATGAGCACAAGCGAATATGGTTTGAAATATCATTTTTACTAATAACAGCAATACTTGCAGAATTGCTCGTTGTTTATATCAAACAACCATTTGTAATGTCTCTGCTCATAGTCGGGGTTCTTATAAGTCCAAGTTTCATTTCTCTAACCTGGCCATTCCTCTCAAATACCGTTAATTCAATAGCATTCAATGTAATCTCTCTACCATTAGAACCTCCCAAGCTCGTTGCGTTTGATGAAATAGTAAGAGTTTTTGCTCAGCTAGGCGCAATAATCCTGTTATTCAAAATAGGGCTGCATAGTGAAATTAAAAAAATATTTACATTTAGAAACATGGTGGTGGCTGCGTTAGGTATAATCATACCATTCGCAGGCGGTTACTACTATGCAACTTTAACAGGCGAGGGTTCTGCATATGCCTTATTCCTTGGTGCAGCTCTTACAGCAACAAGTGTCGGTGTAACCGTAGCTATCCTTGAAGAATTCAAACTACTCGAGAGAGAATTCTCAAAAATAATCCTAGGGGCAGCAGTAATAGATGACATCCTAAGCTTACTGGTGCTCTCTTTCGTGTCTACTACTGGCACTGGTACATTCGAAACTTTATTACCTATATTGTTCAGTGCTTTCATCTTTGTTGTAGGCGGCATATTTCTGGGCCAATTAATTGTTAGCAGGTATTTCAACACTATTGAGGAGGAAGTTTCAAACAGAATTTTTCTTGCGGCAATGGTTTATGTTTTTGCCTATGCTTACATTGCTGAATTCATAGGCCTATCCAGTATCATAGGAGCATTTATTGCAGGTGTAACTCTAAACTATAGTAAAATTGCAAACTCTTTGCTGAAGTTCATATCCCCCCTCGAAAACTTCTTCACACCTATATTTTTCATCTCTCTAGGCTTATTGGTGGATGTTAATGCATTGGGGGATTTTCTCATACCAATACTTATTGTAACTGGAATTGCAATTTTAAGCAAACTGATAGCCTGCGGTGTAGTTGCACTTGGCAGTGGTCTTTCATTCTTAGAGAGCCTAATAGTAGGATTCGGAATGGTTCCAAGAGGTGAAATAGCATTAATCATTGCATTGTATGGCTTAACCTCTGGCATACTCAGCCCGAGTCAATATTCGGTAATAACTGCGATGGCTTTCTTAACGACTTTTATTACACCACCAATAATCCAAACCTTGGTTTCCAAAACGCAATGATCCCACCCGTTTCTCCAATTGGCATCCTACTCTCTAGCCTTTTAAATATCCGATTTCAGATATGGGCTAGCTGATAATATGGCTTATGTACTATCCCACTCAAAACTAAAAATTCTGGAAGAGTGTCCTAAATGCTTCTGGCTTTCCGTAGTTAAAAATGTAACAAGGCCTTCAATACCATCTGCCACAATTCTCATCAAACTAGACAATATAATTAAAAAATATTTTGATGAACACAGGAATGAGGGGAAACTTCCACCGATAATAGATGAAGTGATAGATTGCAGATTAGCTAAAAATATACCCACCACGCTTTATTCGAAAGAAGACGAAAACATTGTCTTAATGGGCATTCTGGATGAATGCCTGGAATTCAACGACGGGACCATTGCAGTCCTGGACCATAAAACAAGCTCAATGCCTCCAAAAAGAGTTCATCCGGTTTATAAATTACAGCTGGACATCTACATGTATCTACTTGAAAGAAACGGATATAAGACAGCAAACAAGGCATTCCTGGCTTACTACTACCCCAACTACTCTGAATTGCATAACGGATTAAAAATCAAGTGCAAAATAATGGAGATTATCCCAGACAAATTAAAAGTCATTGAAGTTTTAGGAAGAGCCAAAGAGGTTCTCAACGGCCCAATGCCTAACAGCGGAAAAGATTGTAAATTCTGCAGATGGGCCTACATGTCCATTTAAAATAATTCAGTTATAATTAAAATCAGTGTTATTATGGAAATCCCAACAAGAGAAGCAATATTGGAAGCAGGAAAACTTCTAATACGGGTTAAGAGATCCGGTACGTTGCAACAGCAAGAGTTCCTAGTTAAAAAAATACCTTCACCAAATGGCACATACTTCGTTCTTCATCTTGATAATTATATTGACCTAAGCGAACTTCTGAGAATTGCAGAAGAATACAAAATTCCATTCTCAGTTAAAAACGGAGTTGTGTTCCCAAAAGGAACCAGTACAAAGGACTTTATCCTACCATAACCACTATGTAAGTCAATCGTAGAGGACTAATTTTTAATATTGCTTGCTTCAATATAATACCGATATCTATGTCTACAATCGAAAATGACGGTAATGTTACTCAGCTGCATTTTGCTAGAGAGGGCATTGTAACTGATAAAATAAAAAGAGTGGCAGAAAAAGAAGGGGTTAGCACGGATCTAATACTCCAAGAAATTAGCGCCGGGAGACTCATAATACCGGCAAATATCAACCACAAAAAACTTGACCCGGTTGGCATAGGGATAGCACTTAAAACTAAAATCAATGCCAATATTGGAAACTCTGCAGTAACTTCCAACAATGAAGAAGAACTGCACAAGCTATTTACAGCAGTTAAGTTTGGTGCAGACACAGTAATGGACCTGAGCACGGGTGGAAATCTGGATGAGATCCGGGAAACAATAATCCACCATAGTCCTATACCTGTGGGCACTGTGCCAATATACCAGGCTTTGACCGAAGTCAGTAAATTAGAGGAAATGACGCCTGAAGGAATGCTAAACGTAATCGAAAAGCAAGCCAAGCAAGGTGTTGACTACATAACGATTCATTGCGGTGTTCTGCTTGAGCATCTTCCTCTTGTTAAGAACAGAATCACAGGCATAGTCAGCAGAGGCGGTTCGATAATGGCCCAGTGGATGCTCTACCACAAAAAACAAAATCCACTCTATGATCACTTTGACAAGATAATTGAAATTGCAAAGAAATACGATGTTACTTTTAGTCTGGGCGATGGACTAAGGCCAGGCTGTTTGGCGGATGCGAGTGACAAGGCTCAGTTTGCAGAACTAAAGACTCTGGGAGAACTAACCTTACGGGCTTGGGAACACGATGTTCAGGTTATGGTGGAAGGTCCAGGCCACGTACCATTCAACCAAATCCAGATGAACGTAGAAATGCAGCAAAAACTTTGTCACGGTGCACCATTCTATGTTCTGGGTCCTTTGGTTACTGACATTGCCCCAGGCTATGATCATATAACTTCGGCAATAGGCGCAACCATGGCGGGTTATGCCGGCGCAAGCCTGCTCTGCTATGTTACCCCAAAGGAGCACCTCGGGCTCCCTAACTTGGAGGATGTTAAGCAAGGTGTTATTGCATATAAAATAGCCGCACATGCAGCAGATGTTGCTAGGAACAGGCAAGGTGCCAGGGAACGGGACGATGAACTATCCAAAGCCAGGTTTAATTTTGACTGGAACAAGCAATTCGAACTCGCCCTAGACCCAGAAACGGCAAAAAGAATGCATGATGAAACATTGCCCCAAGAAGTGTTCAAGCACACAGAGTTCTGTTCAATGTGCGGTCCTAAATTCTGCTCCATGAAGATCTCTAAGAACATAAAAAGCTGGGAGATAAGTCAAGCCTAGATCTTCTTAATCAGGTAAATTATCAGTAATAGTGCTATAATGCCTGCAACTATGGCTACCCCATTCTGTCTTATCGTGCTCAAGACCGAGTCAGTGTCAAGACTTTGTGACTGCTGCACATTTCCCGTCACAGTCTGATTTGTTGCCTGCCTTTCAAGTTTCTTTAAGCTTGAATTTATTATGACTAAAGCATTCAAGGAACTGACATCGTCATTAACTATGAATACTATGTCCACACTCTTTCTAAGTGTAGAGTTCTCAGAGCATCTATCCTCCACAACCAAACAAACCAAATCAAAACTAAGCTCCTCTTTTGTTCGGTTCTCATCCAAAAAAGTAACAGACTTCGTTTCTGCCCCTCTCTTTATACTGACATCTATGACTACTTTCTCCGCGTTTATCCCTTTCAAGGCTTCTTCAGGTATTGCCCAGTCCACATTGATTTTTCCCTTATACTCGTAGCCCACCAGTATCTTGTTAAACTCTATATCACTGGTTACATTGACTATTCCCGTAACTTGTGATACGTTAAGGGCTATTTCCTGAGTTTCAGCAAAAACAAGAGATAAAAAATAAACAAGTAAGAGTGATACTAGCAAACTTCTCATAATTCTATTCATTTTATTCACCTTAATAT
>JACQQB010000129.1 GCA_016207225.1 Microcaldota archaeon
CTTAAGATAAACAAATCAAAGCTAAAGGAAATTGCCGAATCACTAGAACTAAAAGAGAGAAGGGTAGTTACTTTAAGCAAAGAAGAATTACTTGAGTTATGTAAGAAATTAAATTTCACCATCCTCTAACTCGCATACCTGCAGGTCTTCTTAAATCTGCTGGAACTTCTCCATTCCTTCTGCTAACTCCCTCTAATACTGCCACCATCGTTATACACTCTGCAGTTCTAAATCTACATTGTCTTATCCTCTGCTCTATAGGACCATCTCCAACAATTTTACACATATCCTCCGTTAACTGTCTAACCCTGTCTCCAAGCTTAGCTGCATCATTTCCTCTCCCTAAGTCAAAACCCTCAGTTAACATATCATTTACTTCTCGATCCTTGGACTTACCAGATCTTACCTTAAATTCATCAACATCATTAACTCTTCCTAGCTCAAATCCTATTATAACAGCTTCGACTAATTCCTTGCTTCTTCTAACATCAGGACTTCCTGTTCTGCTGAATGGGCACCTACTACCACACATGTCCTCATGCTCAAGTCTCTCTAGATTTTGTTGTGCTTCTACTAAAGCACCTATTCTAAGTCCTAAAGTTTGAATATCCTTTATAACACCTAATTCAAAACCATCTTGTAAATGTTTTACAACAACAGCACTTTCAGAAGCAGCAACTACTTTCTCAAGCTCTTCAACCTTACCTCCTGTACCTAAATTAAAACCTGAAAGTAATGCATCTACCACTTCCCCTATCTCATTAAGTTCTTTAACTACGTCTCTATTCATTTTCTCACCATCAACTCAAACTAACTTTCCTGGCACTAAAAGTTCCAGACACCAAGCTAACCGGAATAGGACTTTCTCTCCTACCGAGTTTTTTTACATTGTCCGGACTCACAAATGGCCAGCATCTCAAGCCTTTATTTCTTAAAAGTTCTCTGTACTTATCATCTCTACGCTCAGCCGGTCTGCTACCAAGTTCAAGCTCTCTTCTCATCAGTATTCCATAAACTTCTCTTGCAAGGCTTTCATCACTAGCTCTAACAAGATCCCTAAAACCTTCCTCATTTCCGGTTAGGCCAGCAGTAAACGCAAAACTAATTTTTGCAGTGTCTGTCTCCAACTCCTCAGCTCTTTTACCTGTCTGGTCTACACTCTTTTGAAAAGTTGCAATAAGATTCATAAATCCTCTAGAGTCTTTCCTTATCCCCAACTCATAAGCTGCTCTCAAGTACTCTAAAAGTAATGCATTGTTCCCCATATGCTTCGCCTATTCTTCTGGTCGCACGTATTGTCCTGCCTGTAGGCTTTTTATTATGAAACTAAATGCTTATAAAGATTAACTATTGACTCAAAAAGTTGTTTATTCGACCTTTATTTTATGCTCTGAATCACTTTTCTTCTCAATTTTCTCTAGCTTAACTTCCAAGACACCATTCTTGTAATTGGCTTTAGCAGTTTCAGGCTTAACCTTAACCGGTAATTTTACAATCTTATTGTACTTCCTCCCTGCATTATCCACTCTTATTGAAAGCGTTTCTTCAGTTGCCTTCAAGCTTATTTCCTCTTTATTTATGCCAGGTACCTCTGCAATAATCGTTACAATCTCTTTCTCTTCGATAACATCAATCAGAGGTTCTATCTCATCTTCCGCTCCCTTAAGCTTTGGTTTAATATTGCCAAATTCTTGCACCACTGGCTTACCGTCAGGGCCAATTCTCATAGAAAATCCATAAACAAAAGGCTTATTCTCCATCGACTTCTCAGTCTCTCCAGTAATTTTGAAAGCATCCCCCATCATTCTTTCCATCTCTTCCCTTAGTCTTTCAAACTCTTCTTCAAAATCATCTGAAAAGAAAAATCCCCTTCTTTTCTTAGGCATCATAACCTCACGGCTAATAAACAGTCAAAGAAATATTTAAGACTTCCTAATAAATCTAAAATCACTAAAGAACCCTCATCAGCTGGTCCCTTCTAACTCCTGCCCTATTCAAAGCAGATGCAACAGTAAATCTACTAACTTCACCATGTCTCGGTAACGGTACACGTCGCCTTCCAAATTTAAAAATTGCATGGCTGCCTGGATGTTTGGACACTTCTTCTCCACCCATACGCTCCATAATGGCTCTCCATTCACCAAAGGATAATCTTGGCAAACTTGAGGCTGAAACTCTACCACTATAATCCAACTCGTATTGTCTTTGCGCTTCTTTTCCTTTAAGCTCCTCACCACCGGGCTTTTCACTTTGGCGTGTTTTTCTTGTTTTACGACTTACTCTGGTTACTGTTTCCACAATTGGTTGAGCACCCGCACGCCTACATTCTCTCTCTTCTCCTATCCCTGATTCTAATTGAACTAAAACTTCATCTACTGTTATAATTGGGTTTTTAATATGTACTTCAACACACTTGGCAAATCTAGGATCTTTTGGTTCTATCTTCAGAACCAACTCTTCCAAAAACGATAGTTCAATACCTTTTTTATATACCTCATTAAGTCTTATTATCTCTCCTACACCCAGACCTAAAGTAAGAAAAAGATTTGTAAAATCAGGAAAAACTTCTTCACGAACCAACCTTATTCTTTGTCCAAGTCCAAGATCCCTTGGCTGTTCGTAAACTGCTTTTAGAATGTCTACAGCTACCCCTCCTTTAATCATCTCCACAGCTTTTTCAAATGTAAACGCATCTTGCCCAAGTATTCTTTTTACAAGAAGCGTAAAGAAGCCTTTATCTATCTGAGTGTATAGTGAAACATATTCTTGCGGTGAAAGAAAAATATCTCTGCTTGCACACTTGTTA
The DNA here is from genome assembly GCA_016207225.1 of Microcaldota archaeon. Classification (GTDB taxonomy): domain Archaea; phylum Micrarchaeota; class Micrarchaeia; order Burarchaeales; family JACQQB01; genus JACQQB01. The sequence continues at coordinate 2,807 of JACQQB010000129.1, forward strand.
ACAAAAGAAATAGTCACTGCACGACTGGCTATAAGTTCAAATAATTCTTGTGCTTTAGCTAGACCATAAGTGCCTTTGCACGAAAGCCCCCTGTTTACTCTCTCTTCAATACAAGCCAGCACTTGAAAAAGATTAAACTGAGCACCAGTTCTGATATTTAGTTGTTCAAATTCTTCTATCGGATATTTTCTTACCCACCTATGCTGCATATAAATCTTTTTACAAAAATCCACAACTCTTGAATCTCCATTCCTTTTTATTTCAGAGTAGTCCTCCACCCTACCCAATGCAAAATCCCTTCTGCAAAATATTAGCTCTGGTATGAACTTACTAGATATCCTATGTTTACTTACTCCTGCCAGATTAGATATCTCTCTAGTAAGCATTGTCTCAAGTCTCTTAGCAGTTCGATTTGCTAAAGAATCCAGGTAATGCCGTGGATCACCATATCCTCCCTTCAAAACTATGCCAAACATACTTCCATTTCTTTCGATAATTATATTTTCACTAGTTAAAGACTCATCAATAAGAGAATAAGCTGCAGTCTCCATTTCCCGGAGTAATGGCATAGGTACTGCATATTTAATACCTAATTTCAGATAAAGCTCAATTAATGGCTCCGGATTTATCCAATAAGTCTGACCCATAAAATCCCCACAA
>JACQQB010000133.1 GCA_016207225.1 Microcaldota archaeon
ATTAATAGGGATGGATCGAATGGTTTACTAATTAGATCTTCATCTGGATTAAGACCTATTTTTTTAACATCTTCTCTAAATTTGGGTATTCGCACATCCGCTGTTATAAAAATTGTGGGTATGCCACCTTGTATAAGGCGTTCTGCGACCTGTAACCCTGTAATGGCTGTTCCAAAGTTGTTGTCAGTTATGACTAAATCGTATTTGTTTTGTTGGATATGTGCTATGAGTTGATCCAATAATTCTGGAGTGCCCAAGTTAGCACGTGTTGCTTGTAAAGTGTCTACAGTAATTCCTGTGCTTTCCAAGACAGCTTTAATTAATTCGAGTACTTCAGGTCTATCGTCTATAAGTAGAATTTTAGCCATTCAAACCCTAATGGTTTATTGTAGATTTTAAGGTATTTAAAGCTGATGTGGGTGAAATTGTAACTATGGTTACAATAGACTCTTTAGAACCTCTGTTTAACATTTTAAGCTTTTTTAGACCTTCTTTTAGATTTTAATTGAAATTATTGCCAGAATACCGAAAATAGCCTGTATTGAAAGGAGGATTAGGACTAGTTGTTTTTCAGTAGGCTTGAAATAGCGCATTATTAGATGTGTAAGGGAGCTTATTTTACCATTATAGTGTAATCTGCCATTAATGGATTCCCCGAAATTCTCTGCCCTGAAGAAAGTTCTTGTCTTAAGGAAAAACTCTACGATTTGCGGGGTTAAGGCAATGACTCCGGCCCTTTCAATGTTTCCTAAAATTACTACTGCGGCTATCGTTGCACCTAGGGTATAAGTCGTTATGTTGCCTGGAAATATCTTTGCAGGATACCAGTTGAAAATAAGAAAGGCCAGGCATGAACCGATTGTAGCTACGAGTAGGAAGAGTGGTTCATGGACCATTCCTGCTTGGGTAGACAGGGCGAAGCTTATCAACAGAGCAAGCGATGTTACAAGACCTGTGCCTGCCTCCAGACCATTGAAGCCAGACAGTAGATTGATTAGGTTGGAACATGCGACTATGCCGATTGGTATGAGAATGAGAGCATACAGATTGAGCTGGATTGTGCCTATTAACGGAAGTGCCAACAAGCCATAGTTGAAATTAACAGCCCCTATGAGAGGCATTACCATTGTTGAAGTTCCTGCAGTGACCAGCATTAGTGGTAGTGCGGCGAAAAAAGGCAAGATTACACGGTATATGTCCTTTATATTAAGGACATCATCCATCAAGCCCAGGAACCCGATTAATGTTATGGAGGAGATAGCGGCTAGCATTAGCTCCACATTTGGATTTGGGCTTAAGTAAAGAGAGACCAGGATTGCAAGAATAAAACCTAGGAACAGGGATATTCCACCTATTCTTGGAACCTCTGGCTTATGTTCTTTATTCAAGTCTGGACCGGTTAGCTTCATCTTGACAAGCTTCTTTATCAGGAAGGGTGTTAGTAGATAGACTACCCCAAAACTTATTAGAAGGACTATGAACAACGCTGGGATTAAGCTTACCATTACCGAACACTCTCTATTTTAAAAATGATTATCTCGCCACTAGGGCTTGTGTATACTTTTTTGATTCCTTGCAGGGCCCCGAATGACTCTGGGAAATAAACTTTCAATGCGTTTGAATTTAGATTTTTTGGATAAACAGCCAGGTCTGAAGGGACGAATTCTTTGGACTGGTTATTCTTATAGATAACTAGTTTTCCATAGGGGACCGTAGTTTGTTCTATCCTTGAGTATAATGCCACTGGTGCCCCATTTGGTAAGTTGTTGGAGTCTACTGGGATTAGCAAACAGGACATGTCCCTGCCACAAACCAGGTTGCGGGTATCCCCGGATATCTGGCTTATGAAAAAGGCACACCTGAAAGAACATTGCTCAACATTCAAGGACCCGAGATAACCGTTAAAAGCGAATATTTCCATATCAGTTGAAGAGATTAGCCCGGATTGCCTGAGTGGATTAGGAAGCAAGATATAGGTGATGTTCTCGCGTGAGAATATTGAAGTTGATGAGTTTTTGGATAAGTATTCGGAGATTAGGTTGGTATAATTTCCACTTTTTCTTTCTGCTAAAAATTCTATTATGCTAGAGTCTTCCGTTGTTGCTACGATGGCATTGGTAGGTGTGTTGGTTTTAAGCCAATTCACCGAATTATAGAATTCTTGCGTTGGTTCCAGATAGCTGATTTGGATTAAAGAGACAGAAGTAAGACCAAGAGCCAGAAATGCAAACATTATTGTCGAATAAGTTGTGTATTTTGCAGGTATTCTGTCCTGATAGAGTTTTAGTATGAAGGTGGATATTGCACCGAGCAACAAGGCTACTGCCAGGCTTTGTTGGATTGATAAAAATCTTAGTAGTAGAACGAAGAATGGTGTTGCTATCAAAAGCCAGTTTAGGTAGTATTCTTTCCCTTTTATTTCTTGGATTTTTGAGACTAGGTTGGCCACCCCGATAACAAGGCCTAGCATTGCTAAGTAGAGTTGGCCATAGACAGCAATGACGATTGAGCTTATGATGAAGACTATTGAAAAAATGTCAAAGTCTTTTCTTTGGGACAATAGCCATACTATGATACTGCCAACAATTACTGGAACTATCAGGTAGTAATTGACAAATGCATTCAACAGGTCTGAATTGAGGGATATTCCGGTATACCCGGATACCAATACCGAAGCTATGAAAGCTATTAGGGAGATTATGGTTGGATAGAGAGTTGTTTTGAAGTCTTTGTAGGTTAGGTAATTGTAGATTGTTTGCAGTATGATTGAAAGAAAGAATGCGCTGGCCAATAAAATGCCAAGAGAGAAGTTTACAACACCACCGAGTAAAATCCCAGTAACTAGAGCTAAAGCAATATGCAACCTTATTGATAAAAAGAAGAAGAGTAGAGCAATTGCAGAAGCAAGAAAGTAGAATGGCGTTTGGGATAAGAGGCCGTTGGACCCTAGCCCTATGAACGGTTGGAAAAAAAGAAAGATTAGGGATGAGATAAGAGACGTTTCCAATGAAAAGAGATGCCTTAGTAGCAGATAGACTGTTATGATTATCAGAATGTCAAGGATCACTGGAACGATAAAAAGATAAGAGATGAAGGCTTCGCTAGTGTCTCCAAAAAATACCTTGTAGATGCTGAAGCCATTTGCAAGGGCTTGGTAGTACAGGCCTTGTTCTGCCCCATCTAAACTGCTCTTGATTTTTATCGCATGGGAATATGAGGATTGGTGCAGGTATGTATGCTGTGTGAAAGTGAACATTGCGTACGTTAGAAGAATCAGGAAGAGCATTGATATTAAATCTGGTCTGACTTTTTGGATTTCCATTGGACTACCTTTGCTGCCAAATTTCCTCTTTGATATTTTTTCTTTTGTTTTCTGTTCTTGCCAATACGAAGAATAGTGTTGAGAGTCTATTTAAGTACGGGATAATTTCTAAATTTATTTGTTCTTCTTTAGCCAGGGCGGTTACTCGTCGTTCTGATCTCCTGCACACTGTCCTGCAAACCTGAAAGGTTGCGGCAGGAATGTTGCCGGTAGGCAATATGAAATTGTGTAAAGGGTCGAGTTTTTCGTTTAGCCTGTCTATTATAGACTCCATATCCTTTGTATGTTTATTTGAAATGCGCCTTATGTTGTCATTTTCTAGAGGTGTTGCAAGGTCGGCCCCTAAAGTGAAAAGTTCTGATTGGACCTCTTTCAGTATTGTCTCCATCTCAGTATCGTTATTGTAGGCCCTTGCCAGGCCGACAAAGGTATTTAATTCATCCACTGTACCGTAGGCCTCAACTCTTGTGGACTCCTTCCGGACTATTTTGCCACCAAAAATTGAAGTCTCTCCTTTATCTCCAGCCCTGGTATAAATTTTCATGAAAACATTTCACAGAATTATTTTATATAGATTGACTGGTATGAAATAGCCCTTATTTAGCTAGTTTTATATCGTCAGCTGTTACTGTTTTCCTACCTGCATGCTTAGCTAATTTTACTGCTCTTGATGCAATTTGAGTTGCAAAGTCCTCTAGAACAGTGGCTAACGCCTCTGCTGCATCTTCACTTACACGTTCTGCCCCAGCTTTTCTGATAAGTCGTTCTACTGGTGCTAATGGAAGTTCGGCCATTCTACCACCTTGATGTAGTTGTAATAACGATGTTTAAATACTTATCGCGGTTATCGGAATCCTGTTAGAGTTTTTTTCTTTGATTAACGGCATTACTAGTTTTTTATACATGCTTTGGCATAGTAGTCCCATGCCTTCTTACATTAAGGACAACGTAGTTGAAC
>JACQQB010000131.1 GCA_016207225.1 Microcaldota archaeon
CATCATCTATCCATGCACATAGCTACAGTCGAAACAACTCCAAATATAGCGTTAGTCAAGTATTGGGGAAAGCGTGATGAAAAGCTGATGTTACCCATGAATTCCAGTATTTCAGTTACGCTGAGTGATGAGGTTAAGACCAGGACTACAGTGATGTTTTCAGATAAATTTAGGAAAGATGAGGTTTATCTGGATGAGAAACAAGTTGCTGGGAAGGAACTTGGGAATGTAGTTAGAATCTTGGATATTGTTAGGAAAAAGGCAAGAGTTAGGTTAAGGGCTAAGGTTGTTTCTATGAATTATTTTCCAACCGCTGCGGGCTTGGCTTCTTCTGCGAGTGGTTTTGCTGCATTGGCATGCGCTTCCACCAAAGCTTTGAAATTGAGGTTGAGTAGAAGAGAGCTCTCTATATTAGCCAGGCTGGGTTCAGGCTCTGCTTCTAGGTCTGTTGAAGGTGGCTTTGTAGAGTGGCTGAAAGGCAAGAGAAATGATGGACAGGATTCTTACGGAAGGCGGCTGGCAGGTCAAAAACATTGGCCAGAGTTGAGGAATGTAATAGCAATCGTCAACAGGGAGAAGAAGAAAGTGGCTTCAAGGGCGGGAATGAAAACGACTGTTGAGACTTCATCTTTGTACGGGTGCAGGCTTGGGGGAATTGAGAAAACTTTGGCAACAGTTAGAAAGTCAGTTAAGAAAAGGGATTCGGACTAACTGTTTACAACAATAATGAAGGAGAGCATGAACATGCATGCCACCATGCTCGATACGTTTCCACCAATCACGTACCTTAACGATATTTCAAAAAGAGTTATTGAGAAGGTCCACGAATTGAATAATCCAAGGATTATAGCAGGATATACATTCGATGCAGGGCCCAATGCCCATGTTTTTACTCTCCAGAGATATGTGGGTAGAGTAGTGAGGGCACTCAAGTCCATCAATGGTGTGGAAAGAATATTTGTTTGTAAGGTTGGGGAGGGTCCAAAGTATTTTAATAATAGGACAAATCATTTAATAGACCCAGAAACTGGTGGGATTAGGTAGAGTCAATGAAAGAGATCATAGCAAGCGCCCCGGGTAAAATCCTTTGGTTAGGTGCTTATTCAATACTGGAAAATAAGAATATTAGTTATGTTACAAGTGTGGATAAGAGAGTTGCGGTTAGAGTTAAGGAACAGAAAACCATGACCCTTAATCTTCCGCAGTTTAAGATATCGGTTAATGCTGAATTTGATGGGAATGAACTTGTTTTTGCAAAAAACTTAGAAGAGAAAAAGTTGAGGGAAATCAGGTTTGTTAAATGCGCGGTTGAAGCATGCCTAAAGTATTTGCAGGAAAAAGGCAAGAAGATTAAGAGTTTTAGTCTAACAACAAAAAGCGACAAGGAGTTTAGTGTTAATGACGGGAAGTCTGGATTGGGGTCTTCTGCTGCAGTAACTGTCGCCTCTGTTGCGGGTGTTATGGCTTTGCATGGGATTAACGTAAAAAAAGATGTGGAGGTCGTGCATAAGTTAGCGCAATATGCACACTATAAAGCACAGGGGAAGGTAGGCTCAGGCTTTGACATTGCTTGTGCAACATTTGGAACTTGCGTTTATTCTAGATTTTCTGGAGACGTGTTTGAAAAAGAGAATCTGGTGGAGATTATTGAAAGCGATTGGGGGTATAATGTTGAACCTTTGACTATGCCTGCATTTTTTCATGTAGTAGTTGGTAATTTCAAGGGTGAGAGTGCTTCCACAGTGGACATGATTAAGAAAGTTAGGGAGTGGAAGGAAACACATAGGAGTGAGTATGACAGGTTGATAGCAAGGATTAACGAAGCTAATGAAGAAGCCATTCAGTACATTAGGGATATGAAGACATTTGATGAGAGAGTTCTAAAGGAATTCAAAAAATCTTTTGATTTGAGCAGGAATTTAACTAGGGAGTTAGGTCTTTTGAGTGGTGGAGACATACAGACAGAAAAGTTTTCCCAACTTATAAGATTTACTTTCAAGAATGGCGCATTTGTTTGTAAGCTCCCTGGTGCCGGTGGCGGGGATTCGATAGTAGCGATTTGCTTAAGCAATGAGAATGAATTGTTGGTTAAGAACTTTTGGAAAACTTATAATGAGAAGAAGATTGAGATTCTTGATGTGAAGATCGATAATAGGGGATTGGAAGTAGAAATGTAGTGGTGACATCCTCCCCGACATAAATGTCGGGGCTTCCAGCAATCTTTAGTAGCAAGCTACTTATTGCTTCTAGTTCCCACTTCATGGATTTGGCTTGCTTTACTTTGAGGTAAAGTAGAGGTCAGATCTCTATGGGCTTGACTTCCGGCCAGTCCGGCCGTAGCTCTTTTGAGTATGTTTATTGCAGCATTCACATCCCTGTGCATTGTTAATCCGCAGTAAGGGCATTCGTGAACCCTTACTGACAAATCTTTTCTTACTTCTTTTCCGCAGTTGCTGCATATCTGTGAAGTATTTTTTGGATCTACGCAAATAACCCTGCTACCAGCACTCAAAGCCTTGTAGGAGAGCATTTGCAAGAATGAATTCCAGGAAGCATCTGAAATGTGTTTTGCCAAATTGTGATTGTGAAGCATTTTTCTTATTTTTAAGTCCTCAACTGCAATTAGTGAGTAATTGTTAACC
>JACQQB010000132.1 GCA_016207225.1 Microcaldota archaeon
GAGGTTATTTACACGGTTAAAATTTAAAAAACCAATAACTCTTTTAATCCACATCTTAAATGTATTCAGGTGTCCATATGACTCTCGAAATCATACAATACATATTACTCGGAATCTCATTGGCTGCACCGATAGGGCCGGTAGGCATAGAGCTTATACGCAGGGGCCTTAAGAACGGTTTCCTCTCAGGGTTTCTGGTCGGGTTCGGGGCGATTTTTGCAGATTTAACTTGGGCATTTATAGCATATTTCGAGATTGCTAACTTCATCACAATTCCGATTGTCAGAACGGTTTTATGGCTTTCTGGTGCATGGGTGCTTTGCTATCTGGGATACAAGAGCTTTATGGACTACTCGAGAAGGATAGAACTCGAGGAATTAGGAAATACAGAGCATAAAAACTCCTTTATCACTGGCTTTCTGATTGCAATCTCAAGCCCAATAACCATGGTGTGGTGGATCACTGTGGCAGGCTCAATGGCAGGCCAAGCTACCAACGGGTTATTCAACATCAGCGCAATAATTTTTGGGATTTTCCTGTGGGTCTGCTTCCTCTCCATGCTTTTGCATTGGGGTAAGAAATTTGTAAATGAGAAATCGATGCGTTATGTCTCTGCAATCGGGGGCATAATACTAATTTTGTTCGGGATATACTTTGCCTATTCTGCATATCTTTCAATTACAATCCTTTAATCTCCAAACTATGTAACTTTAAAAAACAGCCCGTCTGCCCATAAATGCGAAATATATCCTAATACCAACAATAAAGTTGCATATGCGTTTGCTGTTAATGTGTAAACCGCAATTGTGAAAATTACGGCTGCGCTATAGGAATGGATAAATCCCCTATGGACTGGCTTTACTGCCCTGTAAAATTTATTTACCACATGATTGAGTATAATAAATGCCAAAATAACCCCGATAGTCTGCATTATTATGTTATCGAACAATAACTTCGACAATTCCTCCAATTGCTTACTCAAAACATACATCACAAGCACAGTAGCTAAAAGCAGCGCCACCCTTGTTGCAAAAGATTGTTCATGATCTATATCCGGTATAAGGGCTCCAATGACTAAAAGCAAAATAGTTATTGAATAAACTACTGGATTGGCCGGACTTATGTTCAGGGCCGAAAGTATTACTAGGCCCAGGGCGATGCCTATCACTGCATGTGCTAAGAAACTGGTCACGGATAAATTTCTCATTCCTCATTTATTATCCTTTGCCAAGAACTAGACAATTTCTTCGATGAAGTACCTATGAACCCTCAAATCATCAGTCAACTCAGGATGAAAAGCAGTTGCAAACAAATTATCCTGCTTCGCTGCCACTATATAGTTCTCAAATTTAGCCAAAGTTTTGCATTTTCCAAATGTTTCTACTATTGCCGGCGCTCTAATAAAAACGCAAGTAAATTTCTTAACTGACCCAATGTCCAAAACTATTTCAAAAGACTCTCTCTGCCTCCCAAAAGCATTTCTATTTATCCTCGTATCCATCAAGCCCAGTAATTTTTGGCTTGTTTTCTTAACCTGTTCATCTCCTTGTTTAGCTAACAGAATCAAACCTGCACATGTCCCATAGATCGGAAATCCTTGCTCACCTAATTTCCTGACTTCATCAAAAATTTCAGCTTTCTGCATTAATTCGCTTATGGTGGTAGACTCTCCTCCAGGTATAATCAGGCCACTAATTGTTTCCAAATCCTTCCTGTTCCTAACAGCTACTGAACTGTCTTTTCCCAGAATCTTTTCTATTGCTTCAAGGTGTTCACTAACATCTCCTTGTAAAGCAACTACACCAATTTTCATTCAGCCACCGTAACTAGACTCCCCGAATCTGCATTTTCTGTGCTTCAATCAAGCTCTTTATATCCAATCCGTGCATCGGCTCTCCTAAATTCTTCGAAATCTCAAGTAATTTTTTAGGCTGGTCATAACTTCTTGTTGCCTCGACTATTGCCTTTGCAAATTTGATTGGGTTTGATGATTTAAAGACACCTGAGCCAACAAAAATACCATCGGCACCTAACTGCATTAAAAGTGAGGCATCTGCAACGCCACTTATCCCACCCGCCGCGAAATTCACTACAGGTAAGCGCTTCAGCCTAATCGTTTCCTCAACGAGTGCCAAAGGTACCCGATATTCGGCTGCTTTTTCTTCTAACGTATGCTTATTACTTTTAAACCGAACCAGCTCAGCTATCTGCCTGTTAATCTTCTTCATGTGCCTTACTGCTTCCACCACATTTCCAGTTCCCGGCTCGCCTTTGGTCCTTATCATGGCTGCTCCTTCATCTATCCTTCTTAGAGCTTCACCCAAATCTCTTGCACCGCAAACAAAAGGAATCGTGAACTTTTTCTTCTCTATATGCGCTTCCTCATCAGCTGGAGTTAAAACCTCAGACTCATCAATCATGTCTACGCCCAAAGCTTCCAGAATCTGGGCTTCTGCAAAATGGCCTATCCTGACCTTGGCCATTACTGGAATTGTAACTAACTTCATTATTCTCTCAATTATTGCAGGGTCTGCCATTCTTGCTACTCCGCCTCTAGCCCTTATGTCCGCCGGAACTGCATGCAGTGCCATTACTGCAACTGCCCCTGCTTTCTCTGCCATTCTTGCCTGCTCAGGAGTAGTCACATCCATTACTACGCCGCCTTTCTGCATTTTTGCAAACCCTTCCTTAAGTCTTTTTGTTCCTATCTGCAACAAATCACCTTAATGTAGAAGATTATCTTTAGTGAAGAGGATATTAAATACTTTAATTGGCTTAAATATGTTTGCCGGGGTGGCAGAATCAGGCATTGCGCCAGTCATAGCTTTTTATCCGTTGTTTAGCTTTAATAAAAAAGCTTATAGGCGAAACTCGAAATCTGGTAGCCCTTACGGGCTGTATGGGTTCAAATCCCATCTCCGGCGCTAAAGCTTATAACCTAATCGAACTCTAAATTTCTCATGGTCTCTTTGGAAGAAAGAATTCAGAAAATAGAAGAACGAAATTCTAAAGTCGAAGCAGACAAAATATGGGAAACGAGCTACACTCGGAGAATACTGCTAATTCTGTTTACCTACCTGGCAATTGGCGTATATCTACAGGTAATTGGCATACCAGACCCCTGGCTAAATGCAGTAGTTCCGGCAGTAGCGTTCATGCTGTCCACCCTAACCCTGCCTTTTTTTAAGAAATTGTGGTTTGAAAAAATTCATAAAAAATAGCTCGACTGGAGACCTTTTTAATAAGATGA
>JACQQB010000134.1 GCA_016207225.1 Microcaldota archaeon
AATTTACATAAGTATTCAATCCATAATGCAAAAGAATTGCTGATATGTGGAATAACGTTGGAATAATAAGTCTAGCGTAAGCAAGATGAAATTGATGGTAGATTGGTCATATGAACTATTCGAAGCAGCAAGAATAGGAGATATTAAAAGAGTTAAAGAAGCATTAGGACACGGTGCCGATGTAAATGTAAAAATAACCAGGGCAGTGTGGGAGGATTGCTATGCCACACATACACCATTGCAAATAGCACTAATCCATGATCATTTTAAAATTGTCAATTTACTTCTGGAACGTGGTGCCGACATAAATATCGAAGGCACTGATGCTCCGCCTTTGCATTATGCGATACCACATCTAGATATCGTAAAGATACTTCTAGGTAGAGGCGCTAAACCGAATGCAAAAGACATACTTGGTCGAACTGCATTGCATGAAGCTGCAGAAAACAATTGTGCTGAGATTGCCAGGCTGCTAATAGAAATTGGTTGGGATGTGGATGCAGTGGACGAATATAAAAAATGGGCCCCATTGCATATAGCTGCAGAAAAAAATAATGTGGAAGTTGCCATTGTGCTCATAGATAATCATGCCAATCTAAATCTCGAAGATAACAATCAGCTCACACCAATTGCAATAGCGTTACATAAATTTAATGTAAAGATGGTTAGGGTCCTTGTACTTGCAGGTGCCGATCTACAAAAAGGTTTTAAGGATGCACAATATTACATAAATCGTTATGCACAATTTCCAAGTAAACTTAGTTTAGAGAGTATGCTATACTATTTTCTAGACCGCCGTGCTCCTGAGGATGTTAGACTAGTCCCTGAGAATGTTAAAATACTTATTGAATTAGGTTTAGATATTCAGAAACTACCTGATTATACCCAAGAGAAAATAACACAACTACTTGAACGACCAAGCGAAAAAGCCCTTGAAACTGCAGCCGATTCAAAGATAGACCCACCACGTGCCAGTGATATAGTAAAACAGGCCAGAGCAGTTCAAAAAGCCCCTCAAGACAAAGCTAAAAGAAATAGTAAAATCAAGGGCTAGGTCAAATGTAGTTAGCTAAGTCCACCAGTCTATTCGAATAGCCCCACTCATTGTCATACCAGGACAAGGTTTTAATCATCTTGCCTTTTTTGCCTATGACTATTGTGGATAACCCATCCACCAAAGCTGACAACGGGTTTCCTATAATGTCTGAAGAAACTATCGGTTCCTCTGTGTAACCCATTATTCCCCGCAACTTCCCTTCAGATTCTCTTTTTAGTGCTGCATTCACTTCTTCCCTAGTCACTTCCTTTTCAACTACACAACTCAGGTCATTAATGGACCCATCTGGAACAGGAACTCTAAGCGACAATCCATCAAGCTTGCCTTTCAATTCAGGTATCGCTTCCCCTATTGCTGCAGCTGCACCTGTGGTTGTGGGTATAATGCTCTGTGCCGCAGCTCTTGCTCTTCTTAGGTCTTTGTGAGGCAAGTCCAATATTCTTTGATCGTTTGTGTAAGCATGGACTGTGGTCATAAAACCAGAAACTATCCTGAAATTGTCATTCATCACCTTAGCTACCGGTGCTAAACAATTTGTCGTACAAGACGCCATTGAAATAATATTATGTTTACCCCTGTCATACATCTCCTGGTTTACTCCCAGGACTAAGGTCACATCTGGATTCTTGGCCGGGGCTGAAATCACAACTTTCTTTGCTCCAGCACTCAAGTGCTTCCCAGCACTGTCTCTATCAGTAAACAAACCACTTGACTCAATTACTACGTCCACTTCCAGCTTGCCCCAAGGCAGGTTTGCCGGGTCCCTGTCTGCCAGAATCTTTATCTCCCTGCCTGCAACCTCTAAGGAACTTTCCTTAACATTCACACTCTTGTCAAAAACACCATGAACAGAATCATATTTCAATAAAAACGCCAAGGTCTTAGCGTCGGTAATATCGTTTATCGCAACAATCTCAAACTTTTTCTGAAATTTTTCATTTTTTAAAGCAGCCCTTAAGAAATTTCTACCTATCCTGCCAAAGCCATTTATAGCCAACTTTGCCATATTTCTCCACCTCTACAAATCCTTTTTAGAGCAAGCATTTTAAAAAATCTTCTTGATACAATAGCTTTAAAGTGTTCTTATGGGATTTTTTACACTCGACAGCTTCAACCTAGAAGGAAAAACAGTCTTTGTAAGAGTCGACATGAACTCGCCAATAGATGAAAAAACAGGCAAAATCCTCGCCACAAACAAAATCGAGGCCAGCATTCCTACAATGAAAGAGCTCATGGCTAAAAAAGCCAAGGTAGTGCTGACTGCACATCAGGGCCAACCTGGTGAATACGACTATGTCTCTTTGGAACAGCATGCAAAAATCCTAAGCAATCTCCTAGGAACTGAAGTTTTATTTCTTAAGGGTACTGATCTTAAACTAATAACTGAAGGGATTAAGAAACTACGTAATGGTCAAATCCTACTTCTTGATAACATCCGTTTTTTCAATGGTGAAGTAGATGAAAAAGCACCAGAAGAGCATGCAAAAAGTGAATTTGTAACTGCTTTAAAACCACTTATAGATTACTTCATTAACGATGCATTCCCGTCTGCGCACAGGTCCCACATCTCCGTGGTTGGATTTTCCACAACAGTCCCTATGGTCGCAGGGAGGGGAATGGAGAAAGAACTCAAGTCACTTGAGAAGATCGTAAAAAACCCTGCCAAGCCGGTCATCTTTGTCTTGGGAGGAGCCAAGATCTCAGACTCCGTAAAATTAATGGAAAAAATACTAAACAAAAAATTAGCAGATAAAATAATTGTTGGCGGCTTGCTCTCCACCCTACTTCTCTACGCTAAAGGTTACCCAATAAGCGATGCTACGCTGGCTCTTCTTGAAAAGAAAAAAGGTCTTGAAGCAACTGAAAAAGTTAAAAAAATTCTAAACAACTACACCACTTCCATAGAATTACCAGTTGATGTAGCAATTGAGGAAAATGGAAAAAGAAAAGAAGTAGGCTCAAGCTCGATGTCCAGCGGAATGGCTAAAGACATAGGAAGCAAAACCATTGAAAATTACATCCGAGTCATTAAAACAGCCAAAACCATAATCACCAACGGGCCAATGGGCGTCTATGAAGAAAAAGAATTCAGTCTAGGGACAAGGAAAATACTAGAGGCCATCACGCTTACAGACTGTTTCTCAAGTATTAGCGGTGGCAACACTGTAGCCGCACTGGATGCCTCTGGGATCAGCAGGGATAAAGTCTCCTACATAAGCCTGGCAGGAAAAGCATTCCTGAACTATGTTTCTGGAGACAAGCTGCCCGCAGTAGAGGCATTAGAAATCTCCTATAGAAAATTCAAATCAGCTTGATCAAACCTCTTCCAAGCTCTGCAACATCTGCACCTAAAAATTCAGCAAGCGCTCTGATAAAGGTAAAAGCTATTATGATTGCCACTATCGGGTACAGGAAAGCCTGGACAATGAACAACGAGGTATTGCTTATTATCCTAGACATTACATTCTCATGCTCTGGCCTTTTTAGCTCAGCATAATAGACTGACTCTGCCAAGCCTTTCGGTGAAGATGCGGTTATTCTTGGCATCTCTGGAGGAGGCTCATCCAAAGAGCATGTCGTTGTCTGATTACCTGAGAAAAGTAAAAGCAGGCCATATGATAATGGGTAAACTACATAAAGTCCTATGGCAACAGCCATCATTACTGCCCCAGCACCCCTTGTGAATGGAAATATCCTGAGTATTATGCCTGCAGGTAAGAAAACTGTCAACATCACATCCTGGATGAAAAGCAGAATATTCCGCTGGAAATAATTGGCGATCATGGCAAAAACCAGGTTATTGGATGCCATCTGCACGGAACTTACCAAGCCTCCTAGAGGCCAGCCAGGGGCAAATTCAAAACCTGCAGCCTGTATCGAACCTGTCTGGGCAATCTCTGCAAAGCTAATGAACATCAGCCACCTGTAATACTGCTTACTGCATGCAAGGACAGTGTCTATGTAAACATTCGCTATTGCAAACGGATTCCCCTTAAGCTTTTCATCCAACGCTGCCGCCTGTATCAGTGGGGATTCACCAGAGACTACCAATGCCACTGCAGTTCCCTTACTTATCAAAAGCTCAATCATAATTATGAGGAAACCTATGATCAATATCGAAGCAAGCGATTGTATGAACTCAGCCTTAGCCCACCTGCGCATATCGGGCAAGGAAAATAATCCTGAAAGCATGTATGCTATTGAAATCAGCAGGAATGTAATGAAAACTGAAATTACTGCTATTACCTGCCAGTCCTGCCATGCACCTTGGACTATTGTACTTGTCGTTTCCCACGGTACTACATCTACCATATCTACACCTATATCAGTCTTGTCAAGTTTGTAATGTCTACCTCTTCCCCAAAGAATGCTGATAAACTCTGCACTATGCTTATCAATATAACAAAATTAAGGGCAGGCATGAGGAATGCGCCTACAAAAATTATCGGTATCAACGTAAGGACATTAGTATAGAACGAAACGAAAAAATTACTGAACGGGTCAAACAGTCCGATAACACCCAAAAATGTCTTGAATGCCCTGTCCACCAGGTTTCCTGGTGTGGTGTCTATGGAAATTTTACACAACTTGCATCTGCCTGCCCCTGTTGCAGGGTCTATGTTCTCGCAGGTACCAGAGCAGCAGTCAGAATCCCCTGTGCATACTGCGCCACCCAAATAACATTGTTTGCAAATGACTGCACTGCTATCTACTGGGTCGGGCTCTACCTGTCCTGTGCAGCATTGACTTGCATCATCAACTCTACTGGGTGTATTGATGCACTCTGCGCATTTACCTGTCGTCAAATCACAGGCTCCCGGAATTCTTGAACAGCACTGCGCATCCGCTTCAGCCTGGTTTGCACCTTTACATACAAAATTACTCGCAACATTGGCGAATGTTCTTTGCCCGATATCATCCACAACCAGAAGGGTTACTGTAGTCAACATCGGGTAGAAAAGAAAAAGGCCAAAGGCTAAGCCCATCAGCGCACCGCCAAATTTCCTGGTTGGCTCAAAACACCTAAGGAATATTCCAACAGGAAATATTATGTTCATCATGCTCAACTGTATGAACTTCATCATGATCACTTGTACCTGTGTAGTCAGGGTAGCAATTACCGCACTTGTCATCAGGAATGAGATAAAGCTATTCATCGGGGCAAAACCAGCAAACGGTGTAGTGGAATAACCAATACCACCACCACCGTAACCATAGCCTGCTGTGGACCAGGTAGCCACGAATAAATTCGTACCAAGCAGATACCACCAGGCACTTATTGTCATGCCTCTCAAGTTCTCAAGTAAACTTATTGAAGCATCGAAGAAATTCAGCTTGTCTGTGGTTATCCCAATTATTCCAGGGTCTAAGGTACACAAGCCGCCGATCAGGCCAACTGTTATCACAAAAAACCACAAGGTTCCAACTAACTGGAACAATTCATTCTTAACCCAGGCTATAACTCCAACGCTGTTGAAGAAACTCCCAAGCATGTAGCCTATTGAAAGCATAAACCCGGAGATCATGATCAGGGTCAAGCCTAGGGACTGCCACTGGCCCCACCAGATATCCACAGTGCATGCCTGGCCCATTCCTCTTGCCTCTATCTCGGCCCTGGGCGGGGCTCCCAAACATCCTGCAAGCGCAATCACAACCAATACCAACCAGAGTGTTACATTCTTCATATTATCACTAAATCAACTTTGTCAATGAACTCAGGTTAATTTCAGCACCCATAATCTTAGCCAATTCCCTGACACACGTAAGCGTGATCAAAATGTTCACAATCGGCAGTATCATTCCCATAACAATCACAGTGTAGACAATTTCCGGCACTATCGTATGCCATACAAACTCTGTTATCGAAGCTAAGATCGGCTGTGCAATGGAAGGCACTACGAACGCTCCTCCCAAAATCGTAAGGAGTGAACCCAGCTTAGACAACCCAACCTTAAGTGTTATCTGGCTCCATGTCCAAACACCGAACCCGGATACTGGTATTATCAAAGTAGCTGCTGATGCAACTATGGCCACAACTCCCACATCCACAAGGGTTTCCTTTAACCCCCAATTCGTATCTCCATAATGCTGGCCAACTATCTCGTTGTTCAAGATCAGTGTAAACGGATAGACTATGTACAAGCCCAAGGCTAAGGCTATGAATATTCCTCCTATCGGATGGTCCACAACAGACCTAAAAGCCAAGCCTAAAGGCAGGAAAAGCAAGAGCATTGTCTTGTCTATGAATTCTAACAGCAGGATGTGTGCCCACATCTCAACAAAAACCAAGCCCATGGAATTCAAAGCCACACCCATTATATCCGTGAAAACTCTTAATGAGCCGAAAGGCTTGACTAAAAATCCTACACCCAAAGGCCTCACGAAGAATGTAAACGTCTGCAAATAGCCAAGGTATCCATTGAGCATGGTTAATGAAACCGCATCTGATCCCACCCTATACCTGACTTTCTCAGCATAATCACAAGCCTCCCTTATGTGCACGGCATCCATCTCCATGCATGTTTGTGAATAGGTCTTGCCTTCTGGAACAAAGGTTGGCAAAGTGACATTAAGGAAACCTACGAATGAAAAGAATACTCCTATCATGAAGATCGTAGCAACAAGAT